>JAEWYG010000160.1 GCA_023395755.1 Actinomycetes bacterium
GTATCTGTACCGCCCGCACCTTGCCAATCTCTGCCGGATCGATATCGATGTGAATAACATCCGCAGAAGGCGCAAACTGATCGAGCCGTCCCGTCACGCGATCGGAAAACCGTGCTCCTGCCGCAATTATTAAGTCACTTTCAGTCAAAGCAAGGTTTGCATACTTCGAACCATGCATACCCACTAAGCCAAGGTTTAGGGGATGAGAGTCGGGAAACGCACCCTTCCCCATAAGTGTTGTAACCACCGGTATTTGCATGAGTTGAGCCAATGCACGCAGCTCCTCCGCAGCGCCAGAAGATACAACACCACCACCCACATAAAGCACCGGGCGTTCGGCGCGGCAGATACGCGCAACAGCTTGGCGTATCTGCTTGGCGTTGCCTCGATAGGTTGGTCGATACGAAGGAAGGTTCACCTCGTCGGGATACTCAAACACGAGTAATTCACTAGCCAAATCGGATGGCACGTCGATAAGCACCGGCCCTGGCCGCCCTGTTTTTGCGATATGAAACGCCTCACGAAACGTGCGCGTTAGTTCGTCGGTAGTTTGCAGCAGGTAACTATGCTTCACTACCGGCATGGTAATACCCACAATATCAGATTCTTGAAACGAATCGGTACCGATAACACCACGTGGCACCTGGCCAGTGATAATCACAAGCGGCACACTGTCCATAAACGCCGTTGCTATACCCGTAACCGTATTGGTAGCACCAGGACCGCTCGTAACCAAAACCACGCCCACGTTACCAGTTGCACGCGCATAGCCATCGGCTTCATGTACAGCACCCTGTTCATGGCGCGACAAAACATGCGAGATCTGCTTTGAGTCAAATAACGCATCGTACATTTTGATAGCCTGACCACCTGGGTATCCGAAGATGAGCTCAACACCCTCAGCTTCAAGCGAAGCCACAACGGCTTCGGCGCCAGTCATGCGTTTTCCCTGCTTACTGGTCTTACTACCGAGACCTCGCGATGCACCAACAGATGCCGCAGTTGCAAAAGCTGCTGGTGTAGTCTGCTGGCCTTTTGCCACACAGCTAGCATTTTCCCCCGTTTGTCTAACAGCTCGCGCCGAGGTTGCAGCACGATGTTTTACTTCTTCAGTCATGATACATACGCCCCCTTGTCTGCAGAAGAGACGAGCTTTGCGTATTTCGCCAGCACGCCATGATTATGTTTTGGAGCTGGAGCCGTCCAGGAACAACGACGACGCTCCAACTCGGCATTGTCGACGTTAAGCGTTAACACTCCACTTTCGATGTCAACGGTAATAACATCACCTTCCTCTACCAGCGCGAGAGGCCCTCCAGCAGCAGCTTCAGGACTCACATGCCCCACAGCTGGCCCCTTCGTGGCCCCCGAAAAGCGACCATCGGTAATAAGCGCGACGCTAGCCGCAAGACCCATGCCTACAATTGAGGATGTCGGCGTGAGCATCTCGCGCATACCTGGGCCACCTTTTGGACCCTCGTAGCGAATTACCACCACATCACCAGCAACAATGCGCCCATCGTTGATAGCTTCGCAAGCTGCTTCCTCGCTGTCGAAAACGCGCGCTGGACCAGTATGGAAAAGCATGGCTGGATCAACGGCCGATTTTTTGACGATGGCGCCATCAGGAGCCAAATTGCCATGGAGTACTTTCAGAGCCCCCGTCGGCGAGAAGGGGTTGTCGCACGAGCGGCACACCTCACCATCGGCACCGGTGCCACACACAGCACGTTGGTCCAGATACGCTTCCATCGTGCCCATGCAGGTAACGGCACTGCGATCAATCAACCCCAAACGGTCCAGCTCATCCAGCACAATCGGCACGCCACCCACTTCATACAAATCAGTGATCGGGCGCGGCCCTGAAGGCTGCAACTTCACCAAGTGTGGTGTGGCCGCACTTATCTCCTCCCAATCGTCCAAATCGATTGCATGACCCGCCTCCCGCGCAATAGCCGTCAAGTGCAGTACAGTATTTGTGGAACCACCGAATGCCATATCGCAGGCCATCGCATTGCGTATAGCTGCCGCGCTCACTATGTCGAGCGCATCGATACCGCGCTCCAGCAAATCCATTACCTTCATACCCGCATGCTTGGCTAGGCGAATACGTTCGGAGTATACGGCGGGGATAGTACCGTTGCCCGGAAGGGCAATACCAAGCGCTTCCGTTAGGCAGTTCATGGAGTTAGCCGTAAACATGCCCGAACAACTGCCGCACGTAGGGCATGCGGTGTCCTCGTAATATTTCAATTCTTCTTCAGTCATCGTAGCGTTCTGTACAGCGGCAGCACCGTCGAAAAGCGTGTTCAGATCAGTCGTTGGACCACACCCACGCGGTTGCTTACCCGCCAGCATAGGACCGCCCGACACGAACACGGTGGGGATATTCACACGAAGCGCGCCCAGCAGCATACCTGGCACAATTTTGTCGCAATTCGGAATGCACACAAGAGCGTCGAAGGCGTGGCCCTGTACCGCGCACTCCAGCGAATCAGCAATAACCTCACGCGATACCAGCGAGTAGTGCATGCCCTCATGGTTCATGGCGATACCGTCGCACACTCCGATGGTAGAAATTTCGAAGGGAACACCCCCTGCCATGTAGATGCCAGCCTTTACAGCCTCGGCGATTTT
Organism: Actinomycetes bacterium; assembly: GCA_023395755.1. Taxonomy (GTDB): domain Bacteria; phylum Actinomycetota; class Coriobacteriia; order Coriobacteriales; family Eggerthellaceae; genus Gordonibacter. The sequence goes on from JAEWYG010000160.1 coordinate 2,638, forward strand.
GTCGAGGTTGTTATGCCCGGGGATAATATCGTTGTGGGAATTAAATACGGCAACGAGCGGCCGCTCCAACTCCTCATCGGTGATCCCGTCGGCCTTGAGCAGACTGCGGTGAGGGGCGCGCGCTGCACCGAGGCGCACTGCGTTGCTGCGTAGAGGCATATATGATCCTTTCTCCCGAGGCACAGCCCTGAACCTAGCTCTCCACCAAGCCAGAGGAGTCTCTGTGCACAAAAAAATCCTGCTGCAAGCTACACTGCACCAGGACCTCAGGATGATAGAGGGCAAACCATCTCTGCCAAAACACAGGGAGGGAACCTCAATCAGACCGATAACGGAGTCGCCGGCTCAGCCTACTTGCCCCGCGCTGCCCGGAGATCGTCCGGTTGCACGCGCGCAACGTTCGTGCCGAACTGCTCGGAGGCGGCTTTCAGACCGTCCAACACCGGCTCGCAGCACCGCCGGCTCTCTGAAGATGGATTCGTCCCTACTGTCCTCGTCAACGCATTTCGTCATATAAAGTTGTTGGAGGCAGTATACCCCGCAATAAGGCGTGCGCAAGAGGAACTTTAAGAATCGAAGAACTCCTTAAAATTCTCATAGATCAAAGTTCTTATGATTGAGGGATAATTTCGCTCTTCTTCCTCAGTGGGGTATCTTCAAATCACAGCAAAAAAGAAGTATATTGCGAAAAGAGTGCTTATAGGAACAATTCTTTATTAGGGTTGTTGGAATTTCTCCCAATGAAAGCAAACACGCTTACAATAAAAAGGTACAGCGAACTGTTGAAGATGCCGGGAGTCAAATAGGCAGCGAGCCATAAAAACACGGGGGTCTTTTACACGATTCTGAGAGTCTATCCCATAATGGACGACTCTTCGAAAGGAGTAGTGCGTGAGTCCAGAGGAGCAAAACGAACAGGAATCATTTACCTTTGCACGCAAGCTACTCTCGCTTTATCTTGAAGATCACGACATGAAAAAACTGACACAGTACCTCAAAGCGTATCAAAATTTACGCATAAAGCTAAGCATGCGAGAACGCCAGCTAGCCAACTTGACCAAAAATATTCCTGGTGGCGTTCACCAGTGCGCCAACGATGCCGCCATGACCATACTATCAATGAGCGACGGTTTTCTTTCGATGTTTGGCTACAACGAAGCGGATATCGAAAGGTTATTCGAAGGCAAATTCATAAATATGATATACCTTCGTGACCGATCAGTCGTACTTGAGGCAGTGCGAGAACAACTCGAAAAGGGAACAGATCTCGAACTTGAATACCGCGTGATAAACAGCAGTGGCCAGCCCGTATGGGTGCTAGACAAAGGTAGGCTCATCGACGACGATAACGGTGGGCAATGTTTCTACTGTGTGCTTATCGACATTACCCAGCGCAAACAGCAAGAAGAGGAATTGCGTCTTTCCCTGGAGCGCCATAAGGTCATTTCAGACCAAGCAACTGACATCATATTCGAATGGGACATGCGCAAAGATACCCTTGAATTTTCGCCCAACTGGAATAAAAGATTCGGATACGAAGCTCTGTCGCAAAACGTTAGCAAATGGCTTCTCCTGTCGAAGAATGTTCATCCAGAAGACCTGTCTGCCCTCAGCGAGCTCATGAGAAACATTGGGTCGGGCGCTGACTACTGCGAAACCGAATGCCGCATTCGGAGTCTAACAAATGAACACTTTTGGTGCCGTATACGAGCAACCACCCAATACGATTCTGAAGGATGTCCCATCAAGGTTATCGGAGTTATCGTGGACATAGATGCCGAAAGGCGACAAAAACAAGAACTCATCTTGAAGACACAACTTGATGGATTGACCGATATCTACAACAAGGAAACCATCGACCTACTCGTAGAGCAACAGCTACAAATAAGAAGGAATTTAAAGAAAGACCCCGCCCATAGTTATCATGCTCTTTTGATCGTTGATGTAGATCATTTTAAAGATGTAAACGATTGTTATGGCCATTTACGCGGAGATTCCGTTCTTTCCAACGTTGCTTCTGCGATTAAAAGCAGCGTTCAAGAAAGCAACTTAATAGGTCGCGTTGGAGGCGACGAATTTCTTGTCTATCTGCCTGAAGTAGCCAATGAAGAATCGGTGCGTCATACAGCACAGCGTATTCTACAAGCGCTTGAGCCCACCAGAATTGAGCCAAAAACACCGCACATAACGTGCAGTATAGGCATCGCGATTCTACCGCATTGTTGTTGCAGCTACCAAAAACTTTATCAGTCGGCCGACGATGCCCTCTACCAATGCAAACGTAATGGACGCAACGGATTCTCCTTATTTAACCCTACCTCATACGACAGCTCGAATCGATGCCATACCGCCAGTGCTCAAGCCTAGTGCCGAGAAAAGTTACATACGCGTCTATCCCTCAGTCTCGCACCCTCATCAACCAAAAAGGGGCCTACACTACAGACCCCCTTTTTTGCGCTCAACAATCGTTTGATTCACCTTTAGTGTGCAGCCTCAAACCTATCCATGAACTGCACGAGGGCTTCGACGCCAGCCAAGGGCATGGCGTTGTAAATACTCGCACGCATACCACCCACACTACGATGACCTTTAAGGTTTTCTAAGCCAGCTGCCTTGGCCTCAGCTACAAATGCAGCATCCAGCTCGGCATCACCCGTTACGAAGGGTACATTCATCAGGGATCGGTCTTGTTTACGCACGGTGCCGCGGAACATACTGCTTTGATCTAGATAATCGTATAATAGCGCCGCTTTCTTGATATTGTGCGCTTGCATAGCCTCAAGTCCACCTTGAGCCTTGAGCCACTTGAATACCTTACCGCAGATATAGATACCATACGCAGGTGGCGTATTATACAGCGAATTTGCATCAGCCTGCGTCTTCCACTTAAGCATAGTAGGCGTGCCCTCAAGCACATCATCGCGAATAAGGTCTTCGCGGATAATAGAGATAACCACACCAGCTGGACCGATATTCTTCTGTGCACCCCCGTACATGACGCCATACCGGGTAATGTCAACAGGCTCAGACAGTATGCACGATGACACGTCGGCTACGAGATCCTTGCCTTTAGTGTTCGGCAGCATGTGGAACTTCGTGCCATAGATGGTATTGTTCTCACAGATATGCACGTAGTCAGCATCCTCAGACACAGGCAAATCAGAACAGTCGGGGATATAAGAGAAGGTCTCGTCGGCGCTCGACGCGATAGCGCGCGCATCACCGTAGATCTGACCTTCTTGCCATGCCTTTTTCGCCCAGGCACCCGTAATAATGTAGTCGGCCACGCGGTTCTTCATCAGATTCATTGGTACCGCAGCGAACTGCTGCGAGGCACCGCCTTGCAAAAATAGCACCTTATAGTTATCAGGAATTCCCACAAGCTCACGTAGATCAGCTTCAGCAGATTCGATAATGCCGAGATAGGTTTTTGAGCGGTGGCTCATCTCCATGACAGACATACCCGATCCCCGATAGTCTAACATCTCATCGGCAGCTTCACGCAGCACCTCCTCCGGCAAGACGGCGGGACCTGCTGAAAAGTTGTACACCCTGCCCATGCGCACTCCTTCTTTCTGTTCGACCTTCCGCTTGCGCCGTCCTCGTTCGCAGCGATGCTTCCAAAGTTGCAGCGCTGGGTATGGTACACCCCGCAGGATTCGGCTTCGGCACAGCATTGTACTATGCAGCTTTCGCTTTAGCACGCTAAAGACAAAAACAGCAGTAGACGGTATATACCTACTCTGGAAGGGTACCCCCCTACAACTTGTCAGCCCGCTGACTGGTCAGCCATAAAGAGGAAACAGATACCCCCATCAGACTTCAAACTATAAACGTAGTCTATAGACTCCTTTTTGTACCCCCTAAAAAGACGCGAAGCCTGAATAAAGCGGTTATCAGGCCACGCGCCCAAAACATGCAGAAGGAGGCGAATATGTCCTACCACGGATTGCCTTATCTTGTCACCAAAAGCACCATGACAAATCGAAGTAATAACCCTTACCCATCTGAACAGCACAACATACCCGAGCATGTGGTTTCCATACACTACCCTGCCTCCTTGCACAATGCTCGTAACCTTTCCCCCTACCGCCCCTGCGATACCGTCTGCCCGCCACACGCGCACAATACTCGCGCCCAGGCTAAACCAGCAATCTCCGACGTTCAACCCTTACGCGTATTGGCGGCACTACTGATCTTAGTCCTCATAGCACTGGGGTGTACCTTTGTCGGCTTCGAAATAACTCACGTATTCTTCAATACTACCAACAGTATTTCTACAAGCAACGAAACATCAACCACTAACTCAACGACGACACCTTCCAGCACGCCTTCATCAAGTTGGAAACAAGGAGCAGTGCCACAGTTGTACGAAGCAGACCCACAATGGTCATCACCCTCCTATGACTCCAGCACCATCGGCAACGCGGGATCTGCCGCCTTCTGCCTCGCTATGGTACGCATCAGCCTCACCGGGGATACCGCAACCGGACCCATCGAAATAGCTTCTCTCGCCCACCAACAAGGCTACACTTCCTCTGGTGATGCCACCACCTTGCTCACTGACGGCCCGAAAGAATTCGGCCTTATCGCTCAATCGGTCGAGGCCAACGAATTGGCAATTCGTCGACAGATAAACGCAGGGTTTCCTGTTATCTGCGACGTCAAATCCGAAGCATTTGGAAACCATCACACCTATGTCGTGCTAACTTCTATCGACGAACGCGGGCAACTCATTATCCACGACCCAACCAGCCCGAAACGTTCTGCAATGAGATGGAGCTTCAGCGATATTATATCAGCCAGCACTGCGCTTTGGTCGTATCGTCTCATCGGCTAAAACAACCATTCGCGCCCCCGCAAAAGAAAGAAGTGCTGCAGGTACCTCTTAAAGCAATTCCTCTTTTCAACCATCTACAGCGCGCCCCAATCGGAGCACGCTGTAGATGGTTGAACTTTTAGATTATTATAAAATCACGACTCTTTTACACCGAAGATTCGAAAGGTGCAAACACCTGATAGTCTCCGAGAATTTATGTCTGTGATCCGCTTGGTGCTTGTTAGGCATTCGGCGACTTAGGAGCTGGCGGCGCCGATGGTACGCGGGGAGCCTTCGGCATGCCCGGTGCACCGGGGGCAGACGGAATTCCCGGCATAGGGGTAGCCTTTGCTCCACAACTTGGGCACTCGTCAGCTTTCGGATCAACCTCAGCCCCACACTTCGGGCATTTCACGGGACCCACTCCCGTCACTGCTGGTCTGAAGCACATAAATCCATACCTTCCTCTCGATTTCTTTTTCTATTTGTCAAGCGGTCCTCCACACGCGCATCGGCGCGTTCTTTGGCCCGCATGGCAGCATCTTGCGCAATAACACGCTTCTTGAATATCAGACTTAACGTTGTGTACAGCGCCACTGTCAACGGTGCTACAAGGAGAAAGGGCACTGCCAGGAAACCTGCCATATACAACCCTCCTGCCGCAAGAGTAACTACGACGATAGTAACAACGCCACGCCAGTTCACTGCCTCGATATGTTTGAGTGAGACAATGCCGCGCGTGCCAATACCCAGCCTTCCTCTTATCAGGTAATAATCGGTTATAAGCAGGAAACACCACGACATAGTAAGGATGCTTCCAATACTCATAAATGCATTCACTCGGTCGAGGATATTGCAAAATATAAACACTAGACCAATGGCATTAACAGCTACCACCGCCACCGGCCACTTGAGTTTGATACCAAACAAACTATCGAACAGGTTTGCCATGGCATTACTGCTACTAATGGAATTTGATGTCTCCACCTTCAACTGAGACAGGCAGATAATAACCATACCCACCATTCCCAGCGATAGCACAAAGGTAATACCAGGGTTAGTGATTGCCGCGTTAGCGGCGCTCGCCTCACTGTAACCAAGTCCTAGGAAGTACCCGTAAGACACGTTGTATCCGTAATAGGCAAGCAAGGCACCAAATACATAGGTAAGAACAGCAAACAAACTACCGACTACCGAAATGGCAGCCAAATCACGCTCCTTTTTTACGAAGCGCGTGAAATCGGATGAAAATAAAGCCATAAGCCCCGATGTCATAATGCTGTAGTTTACCGCGTAAGCAAATCCTTCAGCTTGTCCCATATGGGGTACAAGTACTCCGTGCGTAAGCGCATCAATCAGATGTCCGTCGAGCGCAATACTGCCCGCCACGAACAACAAAGCCCCGAACAACAGCACAACAAACACCATATTGAACCGCGCAATAAACTTCATACCAAAAAGTGACATGAGTACCCAGACCGCCGAAATAACCAGATAGAGCACATGCTTAACAACTTCGTCCGTCCAACCAAAATAATAAATAATCGCATTACCTAGCTGAACGGTACCAATAGCCAGCGTACCCACCAGTAAAAATATCCAAATGAGCGAATCGAGTGCCGAACCTTTTGTGCCAAACACGTACAGACGCGATGTTACGTTGCTTGGCAAACCTTCTCGAAACGATATTCTTCCCACGAAGAACGTAAGAAACACGCTCAGTACAAACATAATAACTGCAGCACCTAATCCGTAAAAACACCCGGCGTAGTAGGCGACAATGCCGCCGCCCATGAGCTTAGTCAAGCTGGAAACCACCCCAGACAAGATAGCGGCCACCCCTGTCCAGCCGAGTTTCTTATCTTCGGGCACCTTTTCGAACAGAGACACCTGCTCGGTAGAAGCACCTTTCTTTCGAGACGAATCGGTCATCCTCTCCCCCTGTCTCCACAGGATGCGTGGCAAAACCCCCACCACACATCCTGCGCTTCATGTCCACACGGCAAGCTACTGCCGAGCAGATGCCTCGAAACCTCCTACACGATACCCACGTTGGCCATAATCAGCATGACCACGAGAGCACAAAATCCGGCTCCGATAGAAATAGCAGCAATATGCTTATAGGAATTCTTATGGTTCAACCCCATGGCAGCTAGCATGCCAAACATGGCACCGGAGTTGGGCAGCGCGCCACCAATAGTGGCCGACGTGGCGATAATCTTGGCAAGAGCCGCCGGATCGGCACCGGTAGCCAGATATGGATCAAGAAAGTTTCCTGCAATGATACCAACGGCACCCGAACCTGAACCCATGACACCACCCAGAACCGCTGCCATAGTAGCAGCAGACACGTACGTACCTCCCGGCATGTTAAAGATAGCCTCGTAGATAACCGTAAAGCCCACGGAAGCAGCAGCCACCGTGCCTACGCCTACTGCAGCCGAAGTGAACAGCGCTGGCCCAAGAGCCGATTTTGCACCGTTGCCCAACACGTCACGCTGGCTGTCGATGTACTTATTGAATAGAATCATACTAAGAATGACAGCGGCAATCATGGCGATGTAGACAACGTTCGCCACATGCAACTGAGAACCAACAATGATAACCCCAATAAGCAGAATAAGCGGTAGCAGCGCCACAAACACATTCGGTATGGCCTTATCCTCGGAAGTCATCGTTTCGCCTTCGGCCATTACGTACACTTCGCCCTTAGCCTGAGCACGCTTCAAGGCAAACTTGATGTAGAGGCACGATACGGTGATAGCAATAATAGAACCCACAATACCCATAATGGGCGCTGCAGTGAGTGAAACACCGCATCCGTTAGCAGCATTGATCCACGCAATAGCCGGCACGCCAGGAATCATAGCCATGGTGAACGAACAAGCACCCAATGTCCATGCGGCACAGAACAAATGCCACGGAATCTTACATTCCTTAAACATAGGACGCGCAAGCGGTATAAGCGCAAACATAGCCACGAACATCGAGATACCCGCATAGGTAAGGATAGCCCCCACCGCAGCAATACCCAGCAATACGAGATAGGGACTCTTCGTACCTACCTTATTCATAATGGCATTCGCGATAGACTTAGCTGCGCCAGATTTATCCATAAACTCACCCATGATTGCGCCACCCATGAAGATGAGCAGGTTTTTCTGAACGAAGCCCGCAAGACCAGTGACATATGACGAATCTTTACCCACCATAGCTGCGGCGATATCCATTCCATTAGTAAGCGCAATAATGATAGCGGTTACGATGGAGGTAATAAGAACATTCCAGCCCTTCATGGCAGCAATAACAAAGAACACGAGACCAGCAACGATGCCAGCAACCCCTAACCATTCCATTTACTTCCCCTTTCGCAATGATCAACCAAAGACAGGCGCAGCATCAAGCCATATCGTTGCGCGTAGCACGCATAAGTTCTATTGTCGAATGGTGCTTCATGCGCAACTCGTTTCGATAAATCGCCTTCTCGTCAAGATTTTTTAGATCTTCTTCACTTTCAAACAAGGTACCTAGGTCGCCACGTTGTTGGTTGAGCGCAATAGCCTCATCGACGTCATAGGGCAAAAGCTGCTGTTTTTCGCGCGGGTTCCAAATAAGGAAAGCGGGCTTGGTAACATCAGGAAGAGGCATACCTTCGCAGTAGCGTACATCACCATATTTCTCGATTAGTTGATCGAGCGGACCGAAGTCAAACGCACGTAAGGGGCAGCTCATCGTACAAGCAGGCTGCATTCCCTCAGCCAGACGATCAACACACATGGTGCACTTACTCATCTTGCAGTCGAGCTCGTCAGACGCAAAGCGCGGCGCACCGTAAGGACAAGCATCGTAGCACTTGCGGCAACCTTGACACTTTTCCTTATCAACCAAAACCGCGCCGTACTCATCTTCTTTATAAAGTGCACCGTTTGGACACACCTTCGCACACGAAGGATCCTCACAATGAGCACAGGGAAACGCTAACGAGTGAAGACGAACGCTCGGAAATGTACCGGTCTCCCATTCGTATACCGTCATCCATTTCTCGGCGCCAGGCTCAAGGCCATTCCAATCTTTGCAGGCAATACTACACGCCTGACAAGCATAACAACGATTCATATCGAAGAAAAATCCATACTGAGTCATCTTCTTACTCCTTCCCCTCACCGAGCGATTGACGAAGCCTCAGCGCTACGCTCGCACCACGCATACCCGCACGATCAGCTTCTCCACCGAAGCCCTCAATATCTCCATCTGCAACCTTCTCAACCTCGACAAGACCTGCCGTGATAAGTGCACCCAAAATATGAGGTAGGTGCCCGTCGTCAAGCAAGATGTTGGGCGTACCACGTAAATCCTGTCCATATTTATTCATCTCAGCAGGAGTACCATCGGTTTGATACCACGCACCATGATGTACAGCAGCCGTTCCTGGTGTCATGCGGTTGGTTACATAAGCCGTCAGCTGCGCTTCGCCACGATCACTGTATACACGACACGTGTCGCCGTCGCATATACCACGTGCCTGAGCATCAATACCCGACATCCATACAGCGTGGCGGTAACAGTCCTCGCGCATGAAAGGATTATTGTCGTTACTTGAGTGCTGACGATAAATAGATACGGGCGACACAAGCGAAAGCGGGTAATTCTTTACTTTAGGATTATAAAAACCGTCATTCGACGCCGACCCGATATCACCTTCAACATAGCTGGGGCTCCACACCGGCATAGGATCAATCTGCCCACGCCAACGCGACTCAGTCATGTCATGGCTTTTGACGTAATTTGAAGAAAATTCTATCTTACCTGTTGGCGTATCAAAGGGGCTACCGCCACGATCCATTACCGTTTTGAATGGATAATACGGCACATCAATCTCGGTACGAACAACAGGGTGAGTATTAAACTCTTCCCAGGTGGGTTTTTTCTCATATCCAAGATATGCCATAAGAGGCTCGTTATCTGCCCACTCTTCAAAGGCTTCTCGGTAAATAGCCTCCTGAGCATCTACCCAATGATCGGCATCCACCTCAACGAGACGCGGATTATACTGCTCGCCTACCCCCAATCGCTTGGCGATCTGTGTCCACACCCATTCCTTTGAGCGCACCTCGCCCGGGAATTCAACACCACGAGCGCAGAAGGTGAAGTAGTTGCGCATGCCATTAGGGCCGCTCACAAAGCGTTGGTGACCATACATGTATTCATCCATGCCTTCAAACTGCCATACAGGCGCGGGCAAGATGATGTCGCAAAGTTCTGCGGTAGGTTGGTTAATATGCCACTGGAAACCCCAGTTAAACTCTGTAGACGCCATACCAGCAAAACGCTTATTCACATTAGAGTGGTTGTTGGCGTAGTTGTTCTCAAATATGATCATCTGTATGTTTGGAAGCGGAGATTCGTTGGTCGGCGATCCGATACGATGACGATATTCGCTTTCACTCATGCGGCCTTCCCAATAATCTTTCTGGCAAGCCAAGATTTCAGTGAGGCAGTTGTTGTTGAAGAGCACAGGAGCTTGATAGCTACCAGGATTACGACCAAAGTCGGCAATTGGCGTGGGGATACGACCAGGAGTGGGCAGGCAGGCACCCGTCTGACAACCACCCGCACATGCTATATTTCCCGTCATAGCTTGCAATAGCATGGAGGCAGCAGCGCCGTAATCACCCATATGACGCTTGGCGCAGGAGTAGAAGTATTGCAGATGAACCGGTTTAGAGGTGCCGTAGAGGCGAGCAAACTCCCGTATGGTTTCAGCCGGAACTGCGCAGATGGGGGCAGCCCATTCTGGCGTCTTCTTAATACCATCTTCGCCTTCGCCCATGCAATAGGCGCGCCACTCTTCGAATCCCGCCTTATCAACCCATTCTTCGATAAACTCATGGTCGACCAGATCTTCTTCGTAGAGTACCTGAGCAACCGCCAGCATCATGGCGAGATCGGTACCAGGACGAATAGGAATCCACTGGTCAGCCAAAATCTCTGCACTCTGAGTGTAACGCGGATCGATAACGATGGTTTTACAGCCATATTCATGTGCAAGCTGCATATAATATGATGTCGGACCAAACCATGCCACTACCGGATCCATGCCCCACATAATGAAGAGCTTCGAATTGAAGAGATCCGATGCCTCAAAGCCTGGCAGCGCATCGGAGAGACCTTTAGCAGTCTTTGACAAATCTACGCCAAGATGCAGCATCTCACCTGCTGCATGACCCGATGTGGAGTGTTCTCCCCATGCCCCAAAACCAGCTTCCCACCAAGGGGCAAGGGGAAAGCCATTCTTCTCAAAACTTGGATACTGCGAATGAAAGATGCCATAAGGCCCGTATTCTTCACGAATAGCTATCATCTTTTCGGCAATGGTATCGAGTGCTTCTTCCCAACTGATTTCGACAAAGTAACCGTTGCCAGCACCTTTTTCACCAATGCGCTTCATAGGATGCAAAAGGCGAGTCTCAGCATCAAGTTCCTTTTTCCATGAATGGCCCATAGCGCACGGCCTCATTTGTACGTTACCCTTCCAAATATTCTCCCAGCCGCAGTCCTCACGACTGTCATTGCAATTGATTGAATCATCCGGCTCGATTGCAATAACCTTATCCCCCTTGGCATGGCATTTCAAAACACATGCCGAGTCCCAACAACCATTTGCTGGACACGAGGTATAGAAAATGCGCTCGCCCTCGCGCCGCTTCTTGCTCGCATCGATGATGCCTTGTTTGTCCATCAACTCCTCCTCTTTTGATGTCGCCCCTCGTCTTCAGGCAACGTGATAAGAGCAAGGTTAGACCTTAAAGTGGGTGCAGGTAGGACACACAAACCGATTCGCTGTCGTGAATATTTACAGCGGCCGTCAATAAGATTTTCATGAACAGTTCAGCTGCAGCGGCTTTAAAAAGTTATTTACAACCAGCAGACAACCCAGCTACACGAAGACACCATGGGCGAGCCAACGGAATACAAGTACACAAGCGTAATGAACGAGAATTCCTGTGCAAAAGTAAAAGCAAAGACTAGATCAATGCATGCGAAAATATTTTTCGGGAATGTTATCTCGGATAAAATCCTTGAATTCAAGCGCAAGCGGAGAAATTACGCGACCCGTATGCCAGGCAAGGTCAACGGGATAGCGCATCGCATCGGTATCAACCTTGAACCAAATAAGTCCCGGCTCGTTACGATAACGCTCTTTGATACATTCAGGTACCGTAGCCCAGCCTAATCCCGCTTTCGCGCCATTCATCATAGCTTCATGGGTATCGAAACGAGCAACCATATTATGATCTCGCAAGGACACACCGTAACGTTCGCGGAAATGTCGATTACCAACCATATGACGTCCGGATTTCCACTCATAAATGATCATAGGCCACTTAAGCAGTGTCTCGATTTTTACTGGCTGTGGTATAGAATTGTAAGGGGGAATATCGGCGGCACAGAACGCCAGCTGCTTATAACCGAGTGTCTCCCGAGATATCCCGTCTTCAAGTGGCTGGTTCTCAAGTAGAGCAAAATGAAGTTTGCCAGTTTTAAGTTTCTCCATAAGTTCAGGTTCGTAACCAGCATCAAGATGAACGAGAGCTTCTGGATGCAAATCATGGAACTTCTTCACCAGCAAAGGGAGCAAAGCAACGCCGTCAGCGAAGCTCATACCCACCTCAATAGTGCTGTCGAAATGTTCATCTACCGCCGCAAGCTCTGCCGCGAGAGCACTTTCTAACGTAGTAATCTTGCGTGCAAACTTGGTAACAATTTGACCTGCAGCCGTAGGAACGACACCCGTGGAGGTGCGTTTATACAGCTTAGTACCATATCGCTGTTCGATATTGGCAATTTTTTGAGACAGGCCCGGTCGGGACATATACAAGCGTTCAGCAGCCTGAGACAAACTCTTGGTCTCCGCAATGGTCATCAAAATCTCAATGTCGTCAAGTTGCATGCGCTGTCCCCTTTATACGGTGCTCTTACTCTGCATCATATCAACCAACAAGCTAAGCAGGCCGTCGCAAATATTAACCGCCGCTGACAATAATCGCGACCGCATTTAAGATATTATGTCGGGGTTTCGCACAAGGAGCAGAGATCGATTCTTCTTTCTTCAACAAGTGAAATAAGCTCCTTCTTCTTATGAATGTCGAGTTTTTTATAGAGGCTCTTGGAATGGGAACGAACGGTATCAAGCGAAATACAAAGTGACTCAGCCGTTTGAGGCAGTGTATAGCCACGTGCAAGAAGAAGAGAAACTTCGGCCTCGCGTTTCGTCAATCCGAAGCGAATCGCCAAATCATCAACTACTATAAGCAAGGGATCTGATACGTCCGATGGGCTAACCACGACAACAGATTCCTTTCTCGATCTTATTACCGTGCTTGCGCTCACCACGAACACCGTAAGAGCAATTAAAACAAGTGACATTACTGCCGCCGTAGCAACGGCAAGTTCTTGGTCCTGCCTCATTCCCATTTCAGGTAAAAGCATCGCTACAAACGATGACATGAGCGTTGGCGGAACAACGAAAACTAGCATCGAAATGCCGAAAAAACAAAGGCGCGGCAATTTGAGCCGAAACACAGCACTTGTCGTAACAACCCAGCAAAAAAGCATTAAGCACTCCTGCGTCGCCCTCAAAAAACTCGCAGCAAATTCCGGACGAGTAAACGAAAACGACGAATAGCAAATCAAGCCACTAAAGATGACAAGAACGAACACGGGCCACAGCTCATCTTGATCGTCACGCTTCAAAACAAACATCCAAACAAAGAAAACAATGAAGATAACTACAAAAATGGCAGGCCAGTACAAACGATACGACCATGTTGAAACCACATCACCCACCGGAACAAGAAGCTTCGCCAACATAGAAATAAGGGTGCAGATAGACAATAGAGCAACCATGCCTCCAGGAATCTGCTTTAAAAGATCTTTGCTGAACTCTCTATCGACATCGGCCTTCACCTTATCAAGAGACAAACTCACTTTTAAGCACATCGCTGAAGCAAGAGGAAGAAGCGCAACTAAGGCGGTAAGCCAAAAAAGAGGAAACAGAGAAAATGCCCAGGTAACCAAACCATAAACAGCGAATGCCAGCGTGATGCTAAAGGCAGATTTCTTTGGTTCAATAGAACAAAGGAAATATCCCCATCCCATCAAGAGTCCGGCACTTGCAGCCCCATTAAGTGCGCAGCCCACATAACGAAGAACTTCGCCAGGATCTAGCAAGAACGCCATCGCACCAATAGACATACCCAAGGCGCAAAAAAAGACGGATCTCATCAAAACTTTTTCGTCGTAAACTACGAAACGGTCTATCACCAACACGAGAACAATAGCAAGCGCTTGCAACGCGCGAGAGATGAAAGCATAGTCAACAGAAAGCCCACCAACGTCACTGCTAAAAAGAGACCAAGCGGTCAAACGAAAAGACGCTATCCCCAACGCCGGAATAACAGATAACCCCGAGATGACGCGAAACGATCTCCCTCGTCGCTTCTTCGATGCAACTATCGGCATAAATCCCCCTTGACATAATACGTTAGGAAAATAATACGTTTCCCCCATTAAATCTTCTCACATGAATGATGTGAAAGGGTCTAAAAGTCGCTCTTTTCCCAATAATGATGCGAAGATAAACCGCACCGTATTCCCTATCCTAAGCGAAGCCGCGTCGGGAGTCTACTTATCCCGTATCGGAAAACATTGCAATTGGAGGAGGGACTATGACTCGTCAAGAAAAAACCGAGAAGTCGCACAAAGGCACGATCAGCTTCTCGCGCCGCAACTTCTTAGGAGGAGCAGCGCTTGCTCTTGGAGCGGGAGCACTAACAACCGTGGGTGGCCTTACGGGATGCGCGCCAAATACCCTTGATCCGAAGGAGGGAAAAGGATCAAAGGATACACAATCCTCTACACAATCTGCCTCTACCATCAATCAACAAGATGAATCTTACACGTCGGCAACCACCGATTTCGCTCCTTTAGGAACAAGCTTCACCATAGGTAAGCTTACCTTGCGCAACCGTTTCGTGAAGAGCTCTGCTGGTGCCGATACGCTAAGCCCCAAGGCGACGGAAATGAGCAAAAATTTCATTGAATACCATCGGAACTTTGCTAAAGGCGGAGCCGCTATGGTATGGACTGAGGGACTCAGCTCCATTTTTACCGTTGATCCAAAAACGCAGACGACTAAAGGTCTCATCACTACCGCAGGTGGAGCAGACATGTTCCGTCCCGTCGCAGATGCCGTTCACGAACAGGGAAGCTATATTGGCTACCAGTATTCGTCAATGGTGCTAAATTCAAAAGATCTCTCGCTTGATGATATCCGGTTCGTTCAGCAAGGCATCGTAGATTTAGCCTTAATCTTAAAAAACGCTGGCTTCGACGCATTAGAAATCAACGCGGGTTCAGCACACTTCTTCAACAGCTTCCTTTCGCGATACTACAACACGCGCACCGACGAGTACGGCCCTCAATCTGCTGAATCGAGAGCCCGTATTCTAACCGAGCTTATTCCTCAAATCAAAAAAGCATGCGGCGAAGATTTTGTCGTACAAATACTCATGAATGCCGCCGAAGAAAACGATAAGGCACTTGGAGATAACGATAAGTGCCTTATCGTTGAGGAAGCTATCGACCACGCACGTTTATTCGAAAAGGCGGGCGCCGACAGTCTCTATATTCGCTGCTCTGTTCCCGGAATGCATATAGCTCAATTTGCACCCGATTTACATCATGTCGGATACAAAACCAATGGCATAAGCGGTTACGGGACAACAATAGATTTCTCACAGCATTTTGACGGTATCGTAAACGGTCAATACTCCGGTTGTGCATCATGGGTCAATGCTGCTGCCGAAATAAAAAAGAATGTTTCAATTCCCGTGGGTGCCTCGGGCTATCTAGATCCTCGAACAGCACCAGACTTAACCGTCGAGGCAATCACAAGCGGTAAAATCGATTTCCTTCTTATGAATAGGCCCCTCACCGTTGATCCAGAGCTTCCCAACAAGCTTCTCAACGGGAAACGCAGCGAGGTTGCTCCGTGCTGCCGATGCATGCACTGCCACAATAAGGGTGGAAGCGAACTTTACAGCGGCGATGGAAAAGAATACTGCCGCGTCAACGCCATTACTCAACGGGCCTTTACGGAGGACATGCCCGAAGGCTATGAACTGCTCGCTGCTCAGGAGAAAAAGTCTGTCATGGTTATCGGCGGCGGTCCGGCAGGGCTCGAAGCCGCACGGATAGCCGCAATGCGCGGGCATAGTGTTTCGCTCTACGAAAAACAAGCATCTCTTGGCGGTCTTGTTAAGACCGCGAGCGCCTACAAGGGCAATCATGAGCGATTGGGAGATCTGGTTGATTATCTACAGCAACAGCAACAAATCACAGGTGTTGAGGTAATCACCAATACCGAAGCCTCGGTAGAAACTATCAAAAAGGCTAATCCCGATGTTGTTATTGTTGCTATCGGCGGAAAGCGCTCTTCTAAACTCTCGACAGAAGGAAAAGTCAACGTTGTCGGTGTTCAGAATTTAACGACTTCCGAAATCGGCGAGCGTGTTGTGATCTGCGGTGCGGGCGCTCAAGCAATAGACTGCGCTCTCTTTCTGCTTGCTCAAGGAAAAAAGATTCAAATGGTCAACCCCGGAACACAGCGCGACCTAGGGAAAGAGCAATCAATGTGGGTTCGCTCTTTCGTTATTCCCCACCTCACCTCCAAAGGTGTGAGGATATGGAACAACGCCGAAATCGATTCCGCCTCAGAAGAGGGACTGTCGATAATAACCGGCGGAACGCATAAGACAATAACATGCGACACTATTGTTGAATGCTACGATATGGAACCTAATGGCA
>JAEWYG010000225.1 GCA_023395755.1 Actinomycetes bacterium
ACGGTCTGGGGCATTGGCTTCAAGTTGTCGTAGGCGACACGACGCGTTTCGGGCGCTATGGGTGCACCTTGGCGCACTTGCCGTACGTTCCGCGCGTTTCCGGTCACTGTTGTTTGTGCGCTTCAGCGGGATTTTACGATTTCCTTAATCTTTCTTGAGGACTTATTATGCGGTTGGATCGTAAGGTTTTACTATCGCAGGTAAGCAATGAGAAAGAGAGTTAATCCTTATGGATACGGTGCTTGAAACAAGGGGGCTGACGAAGCGCTATCGTGACGTTGTCGCGCTCCATGACATAAGTATAAGCGTTCAGCGTGGCGAGATATGCGGCGTGGTGGGTGATAATGGAGCAGGAAAAACCACCTTGTTTAAACTGCTTTGCGGACTCGTATTTCCCACGGAAGGGGAGATGAGCCTCTTCGGTGCACGCGAATATCGCGACCTTGGACGGCAGCGTGCGCGTGTTGGGGCTATTGTCGAGCAGCCCGGCTTTTATCCAGCCTTGAGTGTAGAGAAGAACCTGGAGTGCTGCCGTATCCAGAAAGGTGTGCCGGGTGTCGATACGGTGACACGCGTGCTGGAAACTGTGGGTTTGACCTATGCTAAAGACCGCATTTGCAAGAACCTTTCGATGGGTATGAAGCAGCGCTTGGGGTTAGCAATGGCTCTTATGGGTGAGCCGGAAGTGCTGATATTGGACGAGCCAACAAGCGGTCTTGATCCGAGCGGCATAGTGGAAATGCGTTCGTTGTTGCAGCAGCTTAATCACGAGAAGGGCATTACGGTTGTACTATCAAGCCATCATCTAGCGGAACTCGAGCAGCTGGCTACTGTTTACGCCTTCCTTCAAAGGGGCTGTTTGGTTGAGCAGGTTAGCGCAAGTGTATTGCGAGCACGTTGTGCCGACTGCATCGATATCGCTGTTTCAGATACGGCGCGTTTTACCGCCTTGCTTGAGCAAGAGCTTCATCATGAGCGTTATCAAGTGCTCGCGTGCGGTACGGTACGCATCTTTGACCCGCATTTAGGCATCGAGGTATTTAGTGGCCTGGCTAGCCGGCAGGGTATGGATGTTTACAGGCTGGAACGGCGTAAGATGTCGCTCGAACAGTATTACTTAGAGATGAGAGAGAAAGGGGGTGCCTGGTGCTGAACTATCTAAAAAGCGAGTGGTACCGTATTTCTCGCGGCAAAGAACTTTACCTGTTGGTGGGTATTTTGTGCGCTATCGTACTTGCTGCTAATGTGTTGTTGCGTGTTATGACTACAACACCAGACTTTCCCTACTCTACGGTCCGTTTCTCTTTGAGTAACCTGATATCTTCTTTAGGGATGCTGTTTTTTGCTGCAGGGCTTTTGGTCTGGGTTTTGTTTTCCGACGACCGAAAAGATGGCACGTTCAAAAATGCCATTGCTTATGGAATCTCACGACGTACTCTATTCGTAGGTAAATGTATCGTATCGGTTGTGGTTGGCTTAGGGGGCCTTGTTGTGGTACTGGCGGTGTACATCGGTAGTGCTGTTTTGTTGCTAGAGGGTTCGGCCGAATCGGTTATCTATCTATTGAAGGGGGTGGCTGCGGCTCTTCCCTTTACCATTGCTTGTGTCGTTTTGGCGGTTGCCGTGTTTGCCACGTTAACGAAGCCGATTACTGCGTTTTGGGTGTGGCTTGTCATTGTTTTTATTATTCCTTCTGTGCTCAATATGGTGGGACTCATGATCGAGCCGGTAGCAACGCTTGCCAGCTGGATGCCGATAAACTTCTTTGCCAATGAAGTGTCTGTTAATCAAAGTGGCGTGGCTCAGTTTTTGTGGGACACACCGACGGGCTTGATGAAATGTCTCATAGCTGGGTTGACGGGCGTGGTGATATTCGCTGGTGTGGGTCTCTGGCGCGCCGATAAAACTGAGCTCTAGGTTAGGGTGATCATGCCGAATATCGTCTGGGTAATCGTTTTGGCGCTGGCTTTTGTGGTTGCGGTTTGGAGTAGCACGCGCTACCTCCTTCTTAAGAGGTCAATCCGTTACGCCAACCATGAGTTGCGAGAAATAGTGGATCATTTGGGAGAAAATCGCATTGTGAAGCTGGTAAGCCCCGAACGCGATTTTGAGGTGTTTCTTGACACCGTGAATGTTTCCCTTGTTGGTATTCGGCAGCAGGCCGTGCTCTACGCACAGCATGAAGCTGAATTACGTGCGCAAATCGAGAGCATTAGCCACGATCTGCGCACGCCGCTTACTTCTATTCAGGGCTATTTGTCGCTTATTGACGAAGATGGTTTGGATGATGACACGCGTAGATCGCTTGCGATAGTTGCACGTAAGGCACAGCAGCTGCAACGGCTTGTCGTACAGTTCTATGAGTTGTCGTGTCTGCGCGACGAGAAGTTCGTGCTGCGGCTAGAGACCGTCGATGCCGGTCGCCTGTTGCGGGAATCGGCGTCGGGCTATTACTCGCTGTTTCACGAGAAGGAGCTGGATGTGATGCTGTCGGTGCCACAGCATCCTCTTTGGGTGCGTGCAGAGGATGATGCACTGGAACGGGTATTCGTAAACTTGCTCAACAATGCTGGTAAGTATGCAAAAACAAAACTTGAGGTAATTGCGACGGACGTGATCGCTGTGTCTGGTGCTTCGGCGCCGCGAGTTCTTATTTCGTTTGCCAACGACACTGATCAGATTGAGGAAGCCGAGGTGGCTCAACTATCTGAGCCGTTCTACACCGTCGATGCCTCCCGCTCTCAGGAAAGTTCGGGCCTCGGACTAACTATTTCTCGTCATTTGGTCGAGCGGATGGGTGGCGATTTCCAGATCAGGCGCGAGGTGCGCAACGGATACTCCTGGCTCGTGTTCGAGGTTCAGCTTGACGCAGTCAATTGCTCCGATGGCTCGTCTCTCAATAGGTGCCCCTAACTTTATAGCGCGCAAGGCGTTTATCTGGAGTATTTTTTATCCGCCCTTTTTTACGGCACGGTTGCAAAACCCACTTTCCCCACACATTTTTTTCCACTCGCGGACAATTCGGTGCCGATTACGTGCAGACGAAATGATACCTGCTTGACCTTGTAATGGTTGCAACCCCCATGATGGCGCTACGCCGGACGAACCAAGGGTTTCTGCCATCCTCAGGCCGGCTAGCTTACTGAATCTGCCCGCCCCTCATGAGAAGCGTGGCCGAGAGAACAACGAAAAGGAGGCAAGACATGAACGCCAAACAAAACGCCGGGTGCCTACCGAAGAGTCGAAGCTCTTATCAACTCGAGAGGACAGGTTTTGTAGCCCACGCAATGCTGCCTTCGGCATCGAGTACTACAAATCGAGTTCCCGTGACGGAGTTAGCCGAGCGTGACTTGCTTGCTTTTTTCGCCAATGATGCGGCAGGGCGCGTGTCCAAGATTGCAGCCATTGCGTCGCTTTCCGATATCGAAAAACTTGTTGCGCTGGCCTCATATGATCTGCCAACATTTGTTCGTCGCGATGCGCTGCGCCGTATTGATGCAGTGCTTGATGGACGCCCCTTGTCTGAAGATAATCTTGTTCGCCTTGCAGTATGTCTGGCAAAACAAGAACTTATCGCCTACACCGTCGTCCTCATGGATATCGCAGACTACGATTGGTGTGTGCATTGTGACGAAGACACCGTAACCGCACTTTGCCTAGCGCTTGATCAGAATCAAAGCGCACACGAGTCTATCCTTCTGGAGGATGCGTTCGCTCATCTTATGCACAGCCGTCCGGACCTTGGTTGCAACCTGCGTGCATGCAGTCCCGGAAAGCTTCATCTTAAGGCCATGTACGATCCTCTTATTGTGAACAACATGGTGTACATCGACCTTACCAAAGAAGACAACGTCGCGTAAGTGCGCGGATCCGAAAACTAATCAGAAGGGACTACTATTATGGAGCATAACACGCGTGCGGCCTTTATCAGGCAAATGCTCAAAGATGAGGAATCTATCGAGCCCACTCAAGACTTCAGCTACAACGCCAACTTAAAGAGCAGGCAGGACTACGATGAGATGTATCGGCGCTCTATCGAGGAGCCCGAGGCGTTTTGGGGGGAAATGGCTTACGAGTACCTGGATTGGTTTAGGTCATTTGATGCGGTGGAGGAGTACGACTTCTCGTCTGAGAACCCCTACGTCCGCTACTTTCGTGGTGGCGAGTTGAACGTGTCCTACAATTGCCTCGATCGTCACCTTTCCGGCCCGCGTCGCAACAAGGCAGCCTTTATCTGGCAGGGAGAGCCTTCCGAGGATGTGGATATCTACACGTATCAGAGGCTGCATCGTGAAGTGTGTAAGGCTGCCAATATGTTGAAGGGCCTGGGTGTGAAGAAGGGCGATCGAGTGGTATTGTACCTGCCCATGGTTCCCCAATTGGCTATTAGTATGTTGGCTTGCGCCCGCATTGGTGCCGTGCACTGCGTGGTTTTCAGTGGGCTTTCTGCTGAAGCATTAAAGGATCGTATTAATGATTCCGGAGCGAATGTTATTATCACCTCGAACTATGGTTATCGTTCGGGTAAGATATTGCAACTGAAGGACATCTCCGACAAGGCTTTGGATATGTGTCCAAACGTCGAACACTGTATCGTTACGCGTCGTCTTGAGATGCGCACCGAGATGGTGGCCGATCGCGACGTGTGGTGGGACGATCTCATGGCCGGTCAGTCGCCCGTGTGCGAGCCTGAGCCAATGGAGTCCAGTGACCCTCTGTTTATCCTCTACACGAGTGGCTCTACCGCCAAGCCTAAAGGCATTCTGCACGGCACCGGCGGCTACCTTCTGTATGCGACCCTTACCACGAAGTATGTGTTCGACCTGAAAGAGACCGACATACATTGGTGTACGGCCGATGTCGGCTGGATTACCGGGCACTCCTATCTTGTGTACGGCCCGTTGTCTAATGGTGCCACGTCGCTTATGTTTGAGGGCGTGCCCAACTATCCGAAGCCCGATCGCTTTTGGGATATCGTGGAGAAGTTCGGCGTGAATATCCTCTACACCGCCCCCACGGCCATTCGTGCCATGATGAAGGACGGTGAGCGCTGGGTAAATAACCACGACATTTCTTCTTTACGTCTGCTGGGGTCGGTGGGCGAGCCTATCGCACCGAAGGCGTGGCTGTGGTACTACTCTACTATCGGTCGCGGCACGTGTCCTATCGCCGATACCTGGTGGCAGACGGAGACGGGCGGTATCATGATCACCACCCTTCCCGGTGCGCTGGATATGAAGCCGGGTTCGGCAGCACTTCCGTTTTTTGGCATTCAGCCGAAGGTCGTGCGTGATGATGGTACCGAGGCCGATCCGAACGAGGGTGGTAGCTTGGTTGTCGACCATCCTTGGCCAGGTATGATGCTGGGTGTCTATCAGAACGAGGAGGTGTACCGCAATACCTACTTCCCGGTGGCGGGCCACTACCTTACCGGCGACGGTGCTTATCGCGATAAGGACGGCTACTTTTGGATTACGGGTCGTATCGACGACGTCATTAATGTGTCGGGCCACCGTTTAGGCACGGCTGAGGTTGAAAGTGCGCTTATCTCGTACTTTAAGGTTGCCGAGGCTGCAGTGGTGGGCTGCCCGCATTCTGTGAAGGGCGAGGGTATCTATGCCTACGTCACCGTGAAAGAAGGTACCGTTATTAGTGATGACCTGCGTTCTGATCTGGCAAATCATGTGCGTGAGGTAATCGGACCCATTGCCACGCCCGATGTGATCCACTTCACGGCGGCGTTGCCCAAGACTCGTTCAGGTAAAATTATGCGCCGTATCCTGCGCAAGATTGCTGCGAAGGAAACGGAGAACTTATCTGATCTCTCAACGCTGTCCGATCCTTCGGTAGTGCATGATCTGATTCAGGAGACTAAACGTATGAGCGCGTAATCTAACTACGACATACCCTTCTCTTGCACTGCCTGCAGCGATCTACCCTCGCTGCAGGCAGTCTTATGTGTGCTGCCAGGGCTCCCCGTAAAGTTTCGCCATCGTGCTCTCACGGACGTCTGTTAGGTCCGCTTAGTTTCTATAGCGGAAACGGTGCAGATCTGAGGGCGTCGTCCATATTTACTAGTACTGACAGGTGCACCAGGTAATCCTCGGAGGATTCCGACATCAGATACGAGTTCATGTCCAGCTCGTAGAGCGGGCTTTTTGCCTCGAATCCTTCCTTTTTAATGAAGGCAAACAGCTTGGCATAGGATTGCTCAATGGTGCTAGTGCCTCCCCGATGAAGGAAGACCGCGTAGTTGCCTTTTGGCTTGCGGAGGATGCGCCCTTCGAAGCGAGCTTCACTTTTGGGTGGAGATATCCACGTAAGGAGTTGGGTGTAGTAGTATTCTTCGGGACGCTCCCAGTTAGGTATGTCTACGATGCGGCCTAACGGAAACGTGGCCATTCCTGCCGTGTTGCGACAAAAATCCGAATGGGCACTCATGGCC
>JAEWYG010000044.1 GCA_023395755.1 Actinomycetes bacterium
ATACGATGGGGTCCTCAGTGTACTCCAGTATACCCTTCATCGGACCTTCAGCAGCAGCCTTCATCGCAGCATTAATCTCATCGATCGTTGCGTCGCGCTCAAGCTCAACCGTCAAATCGACCATAGAGCCATCCGGCGTGGGAACGCGCGTGGCAAAGCCATCCAGCTTACCCTTCAACTCAGGGAGCACCAAGGAGACAGCACGAGCAGCACCCGTAGTCGTGGGAATCATCGACACGGCAGCAGCACGTGCGCGACGAAGATCGCTGTGTGGAAGATCGAGAATCTTCTGGTCATTAGTGTAAGAATGGATCGTGTTCATGTAACCACGCTTGATGCCAAACGTATCCAGCAGCACCTTCGCAAACGGTGCCAAACAATTCGTGGTGCAGGAAGCGTTAGACACCACATGATGCTCATCTTTGTTGTACTGGTCGTCATTTACACCCATAACGATAGTAATATCTTCGTTTTTAGCAGGAGCGGAAATAATAACCTTCTTTGCGCCTGCATCAATGTGTGCATGAGCCTTGTTCGCATCAGTAAAGAAGCCGGTGGACTCAACCACTACATCCACACCCAACTCACCCCAAGGCAGGTTACCTGGCTCACGCTCGGAGAGCACCTTGACCGCATGGCCATCGGCGACAAAACCATCCTCAGTAACCTCAACTTTGTCAAAAGCGCGGCCGTGAATGGAATCATACTTCAGCAGGTGAGCCATCGTCGGGATGTCACCGAGGTCGTTTACCGCCACAACCTCGATCTCGGGATCGTTCACCATCGCGCGAAACGCGAGGCGTCCGATGCGACCGAACCCGTTAATGCCTACTTTGATTGCCATGCGTATCCCCTTTCATGAAATACCTTATGTTTGCAGTCAAGATCAGACGATCATACCATGGACGCTGCGAGGACACGTTCCTACAACACCTTCACCATGAAATCGCCGCTGACATTCTACCCTTGTGTCTCCTTCGCCATTTGCTCAATCCGACGAACGCGGTGGTAAACGGCCGATTTCGACAGGGGCGGGGTTGCCCGCTCCCCCAGCTCTTTAAGCGTAGCTTCCGGATACGTTACACGCAGCCGAATGTAGTCCTGCAATGCCGGAGGCAAATTATCCATACCATGTGCCTCAAGCACCGCGCGTATGGCATAAATTTGGTCTACCGAAGCGTTCGCGCTCTTCGCCTGGTTGGCAATCTCTGCATTTGTCATGCGGTTCACATCGTTACGCACGCTTTTAATGACACGTTCATTTTCCATAGCTAGGGCGCACTGATGAGCACCTGCAAAAGCCAAAAATTCCAGAATAGCCGCACCGCTTTTTAAATACACCATATAAGAACTGCGTCGCTGCATAATGCGCGCATTAATACCCTTGCGTTCAAGCAACTGCACCAGACCTTCAGCCAACGCCTCCGACTCTACCGTTATCTCGAAATGGAAGTCGCCTCGTGGGCTAGAAACGAAACCGCTACCCAAGAATGCACCGCGCAAGTAGGCGGCCGTACAGCACTCCTTCGCCACTAAATCCTTTGCAATTCCCATCTCCAAACCATCACCCGACAATACACCCATATTGCGCAAAGCATCAGCCAGATGTGGTTGCGACGGCACTTCGATAAGGTAGTTAGGCGTTTTATGTAGCACACTGCGGCGTACCGTAAGTTCGGTTTTTAAATGATAAAGCTCGTGGAGCATCTTAATAACAAGGCGAGCCACACTGGGAACATCCGTAGCTATCTCAATGCGGTAGCTACCCTGCCCACTGAAGAATAGCGTACCCTCAATGCGCACAAGAGCCGCCAGCGTTGCCTTGTCGCAATGCGAGCACGTCGGAGGAACCCGCGCGAGCTCATCTTTTACCTCTGCCGTGAACGACATAACTTCAACACCCCCGAGAACGCATCACGCAACGCCGCAGGATCATGCCACGTAGGACTGGACGGATCAACCAAGTCGCGAGCGATAACCACCGGGCCCTGCGCTTGAATAGCCTGCACATCGCGATAGGTTACCGCTACCGGACGTATGCTACCACTCCGACGGGCTTCATCAACGTCCGATAACTCACCGTGGTAAGAGTTGAGACCAGCTACCGCATCGAATGCCCCTGTTGCAGGACTATCGGGACGCAGCGGTAACGGAGTGTGCACCAACATATAATCAATCAATCCGCGCATACCGTGATCTATAAGCGCCTCAACGTGTTCGCGAGCCGTAAGCCCCCAAGTCTCGCCTTGCATGTCGGCAAGAGAGCATACAAACAACGTGCAGCCCTTCGACGCACGAATAGCATCGACAACACCCGGAACCAAGAGGTTCGGAATAATGGAAGTAAAAAGCGAGCCAGGCCCTAGCACAATAAGATCGGCTTCACGAATAGCATCAAGCGCTGGTTCGTAGGCCTTGATAGGATGCGCCGCTTGCAGGCCCACACGATCCAAGGCCGTGCGCGAGTGGCAGGCGACTGCCTGACCCTCTAGCGCGCGCCCGTCACGCGTACGTGCCACCAACGTCACTCGATCTAAGGTGGATGGGTACACGCGTCCTTGCGCATGCAAGAGGCGCTCGCAGATAGCAATGGCCTCAGGAAACGAGTCTGCAGCTTCTTCCAGAGCCGACAACATAAGATTCCCAAGTGTGTGATTACGTGCAAACGGGAAGCGATACTTAAAAGCACGAGTAAGCGGATCGGTAGGATCGCCGGCCATGGCCGCAATACATTTACGAACGTCACCAGGCGGCGTAACATCTGCTTCCTCGCGCAATATGCCCGTAGAGCCACCGTCGTCAGCCATAGCTACCACAGCGGCCGTCTCAACATGCATAGACAGCAACGTGCGGATAGACATGGGCGCACCCGTACCGCCACCGATAACGACCGCACGTAAATGCTCGCCCGGTTCGGTTACCGGTGGTGTGGATCCCAACGCTGCAAATGCAGCGGTAGCCGATGGGTCATGGGTAAATACAGTCGCCATAGATCGACCCCTACGCCTGTACGGCCGACGCCGTTGGGGTCAATGCGACAGTACCCTCAGCAAGCGCTAAGTCACGATGAGCCAAACTCACTCGGTAACCTTTCGCCTTCAGATAGTCGCCCGTCGACTCCGCCAACGCTACCGAACGGTGCTGACCACCGGTGCAGCCAATGGCAATGGCAAGCTGTTGCTTACCTTCAGCCACATAACCTGGCATCACACAATCCAAAAGGGCACGCCACCGCTTTTCAAACTCCTCAGTTTCAGGCCGGTACAACACATAATCGCGCACTCGCTTATCAAGACCCGTCAACGGACGCAGTTGCGGATCGTAGTAAGGGTTCGGAAGAAAACGCACATCCATAACGAGATCGGCATCAAGAGGAGCACCATGCTTAAAACCAAATGAATATACCGTCACCGATAATCCAGATTTCTCCTGACCAGGGGCAAACAATTCGCGAATTTCCGCGCGCAGCTGAGGTGGCAGCAGGTCAGTAGTATCAACTACGTGACTCGCTGTTTGACGCACGGCCGACAACAACGCTCGCTCGCGATCGATACCCTGCGCGATGGACCCACCATCCGAACAAAGCGGATGACGGCGGCGACTCGATTTGTAACGTGCAATAAGTTTTTCGTCTGCAGCATCCAAAAAAAGAATACGGTAATCCATACCCTGACTTTTCAGTTTCTCCAGTTCGGCTGCTAAACTGGAGAAAAAATCACGGTTACGCGCGTCGCATACCACTGCCAAACGACGATGACCGTCGGGTTGTCCGGGCATGCCGGTTAAATTCAGCAAGTTGCCAATAAGGCTCGATGGTAGGTTATCCACGCAAAAATAACCTAAATCTTCGAAAGCATGCATAGCCTCAGTGCGACCAGCACCGCTCATACCACTTACAATAACCAGCTCGGGCATATTTTTCAGATCGACTTCTTTTTCGCTCATGCTAAGCCTCCACGTTGTTCGGGGCGCCAACCGCACTAGCGGTCACACACTCGTCTTTGCGATCTTTATTATACTGCTGCAGAACCTGATATAGCTCTTCAGCAACCTCATCAGGAATAACACGTGCTGCTTTGATCTCTTCGAGTGTAGCGGTTTTAAGGTTTCGAAATGACTTAAACGCTTTCAAGAGTGCCTTTTTTCGCACAGGACCCATGCCCACAACGTCATCTAGAATACTCGCCGTCATGCCCTTTCCGCGCAATTCGCGATGAAACGTAATGGCAAACCGATGAGCTTCGTCACGCACCTGCTTCACCAAGTAAAGCGAAGCCGAACCACTCGGCAGCACAACGGGTCCGGTATCTTGCCAAGGTACAAATAACTCCTCGTCGCGCTTCGCCAAGCCACACAGCGAAATGTCGTCTATGCCCATCTGGTCAAACATAGCAAGCGCTGCTGAAAGCTGCGGTTTACCGCCGTCCAAAATGATGAGATCTGGCTTGCTACCAAAACGCTCGTCAGCCATACGCGCAGGAGCGTAACGTCGACTCATAACTTCCTGCATGGAAAGAAAATCGTTTGCCTCATCGAGCGGTGTCTTTATCTTAAAGCGACGATATTGGTTTTTGTCGGGCTTTCCATTAGTGAACACCACCATTGATGCCACCGTGTACGAGCCATGAATCGTAGAGATATCAAAGCACTCAATGCGCATAGGCGGCTCGTCAAGCGCCAGCGCACTCTCTAGCTGCAAAAGCGCATTATTAATTCGTTTGTCATCATAATTCGTACGCACTTTGTAACGCATAAGCGTATGTTTTGCATTCGTCTCTGCCATGCTTACAAGTTCGGCCTTCTCACCTTTCTGCGGGGCAGTGATACGTACCTTCGCACCATGGATGCTTGCTAGTTTTTCCGTAAGCCACCCCTCCATGGCTGCCACATCTTCTGGCAGGTCACGCAGAATAACTTCGTGCGGAATGGATGTGGTGGCATCGTAATAACGCAGCAGAAACATATGCACTAAGTCTTCATCGGGGACATCGCGCCCGCGGTTAAGCACGAACTCATTTGAATTAATAATGCGACCCTCACGCACCATAAACACATGCACGCCAGCCACGGTCTCTTCTCGGAACAAACCCACAACATCGGCGTCTAGATTGCGCGTGGACACCGCATGTTGCCGATCGGTCAACGAGTTGATAGTGTCGATGCGAGCCTTCATGCGAGCCGCACGCTCAAAATCGAGATCAGAGGCCGCCTCATGCATGTCTACGGTGAGCTCATCGATAAAATCACGGTGCTGACCCGACAAAAACTTCTCGATGCGGCGCACGTTAGCCGCATAATCCTCGGGAGTAATACTTCCACAGCATGCACCAGGACCCAAACCTACATGCGCATCAAAACAAGGTCGCGCATCACGCGACAGTAATGCAAGGGGATCTTTCTCCAAACGACGCTTAAGCTGCCGCCAATCAGAACACGATGTCGCACACAGAGGCACCACACGACGTGCGATATCAACCATTTCGCGCGCCGCGCGACTATCGGTATAAGGCCCAAAATACTTCGTGTCACCGCGATGCTTCTCGCGGGTGTATTTAATAGCCGGAAACACATCCCCCTTGGTCAGTGCAATAAACGGATATGATTTATCGTCCTTGAAGTCGGCGTTAAAAAACGGGCTATGCTGGTTAATGAGGTTTTTCTCAAGCACCAGCGACTCATGTTCGTTTTCCACGACAATATAGTCGAACGAGTCAATTTGATCCACTAGAAGCGGAATCTTAGCGCGTTCATCTTGGAAGTTTACGTATTGGCGCATGCGGGCACGCAATTGTTTGGCTTTACCCACATAAATAACCTGACCCGATTTGTCTTTCCATAAATACACACCGGGAAGTGTAGGGACACTACCTAACTCCATCTTGATGCGGGTGAGTTTAGCCACATGTGGCGAAGATTGCAGTACAAGTTCCCCAGGCTCTAAACTATCAAGCGCGCTGTCCTCTTCAGCAGCATCTTGAAAATCTTCTGCATTCAAACGCTCAATTCCGCCCGCAGCAACAATGCCGAAGTTATCATCAGCAAACGGGGGTTCGTTTTTACGTATGCCGTTGTTTATATCTTCCATGTGCCCAGTATAGCAAACCGCACAGGCGTTCCCCCTGCATGCAATCGCCCTTCACGCCTTACCCAAAAAAGACTCCGTCCTGTAGGGAACAGAGCCTTTTCACGCAAAACACGGCCTGAAAGCTAGCGTTGGGGACCTAGCACCACCACATACGTCAACGATAAAATTGCTGCATAGAACGGTTGACGAGCGACGGGTTTTGCAAGCGCAGCGCACGATTCGAGCCAGGTGCCCAAGTGCTGTACAATAAATTCTGCAGCGCTCACCTGCAATGCAAGCGCTACCTCTCTCTTATTAGCATCCCAGGCCTCAGCCTCACGAATCGCAAGCAACGCAAGAAATTCAAGTTCCACCGCTACATGATCGGGCAGTTCAACGAAGTTTTCGGGCATAGCAAAACCGCACTCGGCATAAACTTGCACAACATCGCGTTCGGCCTGCGTGCGCAACCATCCTCGTCCAGCAGATACGCGACTACTCTCATAATAACTTTCATAAGGTGGCGCCATTACTTCACCCGGACCAACAAACAACCGGTTATATTCAACCTCCAGCACTAATCGAGCTTCATCGTCAGAAAGACTACGCAGAAGCCTCGCTTGTTCATCGATGTCATCCAACAGACATCCAATTTCATCAGTAAGAGCTAATCCTAGCAACGCGCGAAACTTCGAGACCAAAGTGCCATCACGCAATTCCGCAACCAGCACTGCACTTGGCCGCAACAAGCATGTTGAAAGTAGTCCCAATAATGCCGCATCGGCACGCGCGTAAGATACTTGGTCAGCTGCAACACTATCGAAAGTTACCGTATCTTGGCTTACTTGTTCCACAACCAAACTCCCCTCCCAAAGCTGCACCGAAGCATCCGTCTACCCGAGTAACTCTCGAGGATTCCCGGCAAAGACGAAAACATTGCCTTTGCCGGGTATTCTCCTTGAGCAGATTCGTTACATCCCCAAATCACGTTACTTCATTGAATTCCAGTAATACACCTGCGGGCCTGTCTTTTCATTTTCATGCAGATGCGTTGTTGCTTTTTCTGTAACTATCTTTGCAATCTCTGAAGCGGAGTCATCAACATCACCAACCACAATAGCGCGGCCCGGACAAGCCAGCTGACACATAGTTGTATCAATACCAGCATCAAGGCGGTGAGCACACAAGGTGCATTTATCAACCGTATTGGTAGTATCATCGTGCTGTCGTGCACCATAAGGACACGCCTTAATACAGCTGTCGCACCCGATACACTGCTCTTTATCTACCATCACGATGCCATCTTCGCGCTTAGTTGAAGCACCCGTTGGGCAAACAGCAACGCAGGGAGCCTCATCACAATGCTGGCAAGGAATAGGCACCCATTCTTGAGTGAGCATGGGGTATGAACCCGTGGGTCGATCATACACCGTCTGCTCGTCGGCGTTCAGCACGCGTATACGCTGCAAGCCCTCAGGCACGCCGTTTTCCATCTTGCAACTGATCGTGCAGGTCCTACACCCGATACAGCGGTGCAAATTAATCGCAAAACCGTACTTCGTCATAAGAGCACCCCCCTTAGGCTTTCTTCACTTCAACGAGGTTATCGTATGGCGCGAAGTTCGTCTCAGAAATGGCATCCTGCGCCGGATTAAGTGTAATCTGGATTAGCGAGCTGTAATGAGTTTCACCAGGGAAATCCTTAGGCCACCAACCTTGACGCTGATTAAGGCAACCAGGCTTTATCTCCGAAGTTACCAATGCCTTAACCTGGTATGAGCCTCGATCATTAAACACCTCCACCACATCTCCCGACACAATACCACGCGCCTCAGCATCGATCGGGGCTATCTCCAGCCAGGGCTCTGGTGCCACTTCACGAATCCACGGAAGCTGCACGTGCTGCGAGTGCGTTGTGTATACGGTACGACAATTCATAAACGTGAGAGGATAACGCGCAGCCAACTCATTGCGATTACCCTCGAGTGGCTCATAGTGACAGGCTACCTCTTCGCCAAACTCAATTAAATCTTCGGTGTACAATTCAATCTTACCGCTGGGCGTCTGAAAGCGCATACTCTCAAAAGCCACGTAGTTCTCAGGAAAATTAGCAGACACAACCTTTTTTTTCATCAACTCATCAAAGTCAATACTGCTAAACTCTGATGCTACGCTCTCGCCAATGATGTGCTTGCGGGCGTACTCCTCAATATCCAACTTCCATTCGGTCTCTTCTAAAATACCAAACTTTTCTGCCAGCATCTGGGCTACCTGATAGTCGGTCTTTGCTTCCCATTGCTGAGTAATAGCCTGCTCTCGCACCTGCACGTACATGTTTGACCAGGAAGTGAGTAGTTCAAAGGGTTCTTCGTAGTAGCTCGTCACCGGCAAAACAAGATCGGCGTAACATGCTCCTGGAGTCATCACCTGCTCGGACACCACGATAAAGTCTAACTGCGGAAACACCTCCTTTATCATGCGGTTACGATCGGGTCCTTGAGTACCCCAACCATAGTTATACGTCCAAAGCATCTTCACTGGTTACGGTTTTTGGTGAGCTACGATGTCATACCACTGGGACCCGGGTAACGGGCTTGCCTTGTGGCCCGGACGTGGCGTGACCGCCGTTGGAGCCAGTGAGAAAAGAATACGCATAAGTGATCCGCCCGCCCAGTTAATGTTGGCGTGAGGCTTTCCGATATTACCCGTAATACCAGCCAATTGAATGAGCGCGCGAGTGGGCAAGTGGCCATTCCAGTAACGATTTGTACCCTGACTTACCCGCAGACTTGCAGGCGTCTCATTCACATACAACTCTGCCAGCTTCACGATGTCGTCGGCAGGCACTTCACAAATAGCACTAGCCAACTCTGGCGTATACTCAGCTAATGAATCGACGATAAGTTGAAATGCTGGTTTAGCTTCAATTGTTGCACCACCGACAACCACAGAATAACTTCCCTGCAACGCCGCCGTCTGGGGAACCTTAGCCGACTCGGGCACATCGCCCGTCACCTTGACCGAAGGATACGCAGGTTTAAGGTCGTCTGAAAGCGCAGCGATCGGTACTGCCTTGCCCGCTTTTTCATCCCATACGAGATAATCCTTACCGTCACGCACTAACTTCTTCGTAGCGACATCTACCAAAAACGCTCCATTAGTATAGGTACGCAAGTAGGCCTTATCGTGTTTTTCTTGGGCGACAATATAACTCATCATACCCATTACCAACGCCGCATCGGTACCAGGACGCAGTGGAATCCACCAATCGGCTTTAGCCGCCGTACGAGAGAAACGCGGGTCCACCACAACTAGCTTGCTACCCGACTCCTGAGCATCGAAAATGAAATGCATTTCCTGCATGTTGGTCTCAGCGTAGTTGCATCCAAACATGATGATAGCTTTGGAGCCAATGAGGTCTTCCCATGAGCTGGAATCCTGCTGCACACCCAAGGGTGGCAAAAAGCCCATATTGCAACCGTTATCTCCCATAATGCCAAAGTTCGTAAACTGCGTAGCATCATAAGTGGAGGCCAAAAGACCGTCGATTATCTGCGGGAACACACCGTAGTTTCCGGTCATTCCAAGAAACGCGTTTGCAGTGGGTCCATACGTATCAATATTTTTCTGCATCTTTTCATGAATGAGATCAATCGCCGCCTCCCAGCTGATACGCTCAAATTCGCCAGAACCACGTTCACCCACACGCTTCATAGGGTACTTTATGCGATCGGGCGAGTACACGCGCTGCATAGCGT
>JAEWYG010000069.1 GCA_023395755.1 Actinomycetes bacterium
GTCTACAACCTTCTGCCCCTCGCGCTCGCGGAGATGGCGAAGCGGAAGTGGGGACGGATCGTTGGCATCGCGTCGAACATGGACATTCCTTCCCCCGCCTACGCGTACAACGCGGCGAAGGCCGCCCGGATTGAGGCACTCCGGCTCGCGGCGGGCGAGGCGTGGAAGGCGGGCGTTACGGTCAACGCGGTCGCGCCCGGGCCGGTCGATGCGTTCCAATCGTTCGAGGAGGCATGCGCGCGCTGCTACCGCGCGAAAGGATCTGCCGCGCGCGAAGGAGTGACGCCGCAGGACGTGGCGGAGGGCGTGGCGTTTCTGTGCTCGCGCGCCGCCGACTACGTCTCCGGCTGCGTTCTGCCATACCGCTTTTGAAGAAGGCAGGGTTTACAAACTTAGCGAAATGGTTATAATGGACTTATCATCTTTCGAGGAGGAGATTCCCATGAACATCAAGGGCACAAGGACCGAGGCCAATCTCATGGCGGCGTATGCGGGCGAGAGTCAGGCACGCGTGAAGTACGAGTATTATGCCTCTCAGGCAAAGAAGGACGGCTACGAGCAGATCGCCGCGTACTTTGCGGAGACCTCCGCGAACGAAAAGGAGCACGCCAAGCTCTGGTTCAAGCTGCTGCACGGCGGGATGCCCGCGACGAACGTCAATCTCGCAGACTGCGCAGCCGGCGAGCATTACGAGTGGACCGACATGTACGTCAAGTTCGCAGCCGAGGCCCGCGAGGAGGGCTTCGATGCCATCGCCAGACTGTTCGACGGCGTCGCCGCCATCGAGAAGGAGCACGAGGAGCGCTATCGCCAACTCATCGAACGCATTAATGCCGGCGAAGTATTCAAGCGTGGTGAGGTATACGCTTGGAAGTGCAATAATTGCGGACACATCCACTTCGGCACCGAGGCTCCTGAAGTGTGCCCCGTATGCGACCACGGTCGTGAGTATTTAGAGATTAGGGGCGAAAATTACTAAGGTGCAAGACCGCTAAAATAAAACTAGCTCATTAAGAAAATCAGCAAAATCCCTCACGTTACTTCTTGTGAGGGATTTTGTTTCAGACGGCTTGAATTGAGTTAATGCCATCCATTGATTCCCCTCTGGATGAGAAGTTCATGAGACATAAGAACTTAAGGCCACCAGAAAGCACCCACAACACTACGTAACTTGAGTCGAAAGAACAGCATGTCAACTGATTGCGCACCGTGAACGTCGCAAGGTTTTCCTTCTCATTACCATTTTTTTGCTATTATGTAGCACACGCAATTTTGTGCGCTGCAATGCGAGCGACATGCCGTAGGCTTACCGCTGCGACAAGGAAATCCATCGAAAGGAATCCTAAAAAGCAATGAATGCTATCAAAAGTGTTGCCAAAGCCTGGAATTCAATCAGCTTAATTAAACGCATTATTGTTGGTCTGGCTATTGGTGCTGTACTTGGCGTATTTGCTCCTAGCATAAGCATTATCGAATTGCTGGGCACCCTCTTTGTTTCGGCGTTAAAGGGTGTCGCGCCCATCTTAGTATTCTTCCTCGTTATCAGCGCACTTGCAAACGCAAAAACCGCAGGATCCTTGAAGACGGTAGTTGTGCTTTATATCATAAGTACTTTTATCGCAGCTTTTGTAGCGGTAGCAGCGAGCTTCTTATTTCCCTTAGAGCTTACACTCAATGCGGCGACCGTAGATCAAAGTTCACCTTCAGGCATTGGTGAGGTATTAAGCGCGCTCGTTATGAACGTTGTATCTAACCCCGTAGATGCACTAATGAATGCAAACTACATTGGAATTTTAGCATGGGCCGTACTACTTGGTGTTGCTCTGCGTGCGGCTTCCCAAGGAACAAAAGAAGTATTCACCAGCGTGTCTGACGCAGTATCGCAAGTGGTTCGCTGGATTATTTCACTTGCTCCCTTCGGCATTTTAGGCTTGGTGTACACCTCGGTTGGTGAAAACGGACTCGAGATATTCACCGAATATGGGCAGCTTTTGCTCGTACTGGTAGGATGCATGCTATTTATTGCGTTTGTTACAAACCCCCTCCTCGTCTGGTTGGGTATTCGTCAGAATCCTTATCCGCTTGTGCTGCGTTGTCTGAAAGATAGCGGCATTACAGCATTTTTCACCCGCAGTTCTGCGGCAAATATTCCTGTCAACATGGAGCTTTGTCGCAAACTTGGTCTCGACAAAGACAACTACTCCGTTTCCATACCACTTGGAGCAACCATTAACATGGCGGGCGCCGCAGTAACCATTTCGGTTATGGCAATGATGGCCGCCCACACCATGGGTGTGTCAATCGATCTTCCTACTGCCGTTATCCTTAGCGTGCTTGCTGCCGTATCTGCATGTGGCGCATCGGGCGTTACAGGCGGCTCGCTCCTTCTCATTCCGCTTGCATGCTCACTGTTCGGAATCAGCAACGATATTGCCATGCAGGTAGTAGGTATCGGCTTTATCATCGGTGTAATTCAAGACTCGTGTGAGACAGCACTCAACTCCTCTTCAGACGTGTTGTTTACGGCTACTGCCGAATATCGCGAGTGGAGACAAGCTGGCAAGGAAATTACTTTCGGAAAAGATGAATTTAGCGAAAACGAGATCGCTTAATTCCCGAACAAAAGCTCTCTCTACCGCCTACCTATCAAGCCTTCTAAACAAGAGCGAGCGCAAAGCGTTCATGGAATTATCCGCGAATCTGTCTTTTTTCGATATAACGTTCGAATATCTGGTATCCTTACAAATTGCGTATTCAGCAATACGAGTGTGCGACGGTACTTGTCGCCAATCCGCAGACGTGGCTGCACTTGAGGATTCGTTAGGCTGAGTGACCGATTGGTCTTGAGAAACAGAGAAATCCCGCCTGTTTCCTTTTTTCGCACAGCTTCCCCGCTTTATGTGGGTGCTGGGGTCCTTCTTGGATCATTGCGAGGCTTTTCGGTACTGGGTAGTTAGCGTATCAGCAAATATGGTGCGTGCGCGTAGGCTGAAAACGCAGTAAACGAGTGGTTTCGCAAGAACCGACGACATGATTCATTGGAGGAAGAACCAGCATGGCGAATATTAAGAGCCAGAAGAAGCGTATTATCACTAACGAAAAATCCCGCATGCGCAATCGCGCAGTGAAGTCCGAACTAAAAACTGCGGTTCGTCGCGTTAAGGATGCCGTAGCTGCCAAAAATGGCGCAGATGCTTACGCTGCCGCTATGGCCGCCTGCCGCCTCATGGATAAGGCTGCCTCGAAGGGTGTTATTCACAAGAACCAGGCTTCCAATCGCAAGAGCGGCATCATGCTGCTTATCAAAGATGTTGTTACCGACGCTGATCGTGCAGCATACGTGAAACCGGCCAAGAAGGACCAGAACACGGGCTCCAAGAAAGCTGCTGCCAAGGCAGCACGCGAAGCTGCCATGAAGGCCGCCTCCGCCGAGAAGGCTAAGCGTCGCGAGCAAACACAAAAGGACGAGGCTGCTGCTGCAAAGCGCAAGGCAAAGGAAGCCGAAGAAGCTGCTAAGGCTGAAGCTGCCGCTGCTGAAGAAGCTGCCGAATAGCACTGATGCTCGGATTGCTTTTTTGTGATCCGTCCGCATATCAAGGAAAGAAAAAGCCCTCGAACGAGGGCTTTTTCGTATCTAGAGCCTCTCGTATCTTAGCCTCTGTCCTACCAAAGTTAGACCAGGCATATACCAGTTTGACTCCCGATCTAGGCGTTCGATACCCAAACACTCAAAACTTTGGGTCATTATAAGCGATGACGCGTAGTCACCGACAGCACCCAGCCAAGGAACGCTTCATCAGGGTTAGTCCCACTCTTCATGGCGCGTTCGGTATCGCGCGCTGCAATAAAGGCATCCCGCAACTCTTCAGCAGAAAACGCACGTGCCCAGACAGCGTGATTCTTACATCGCCAATCCGGCATTTTAAGGGCCGCAGCAACGCCGCGGGCATTACCGCGAGCAGCAAGCGCACGAGCGCATACCAACTCACGCAAACGTGTCACGCACATAGCCAGCAGTGCATGCGGCGAGACCGAATCCATGCGACCGAGATACAGCATACACTTACGCGTATCACGGGCCGAAAACGCGTCGACAAATTCCCAAGGCTTAACTTCTGCCGTACGGCTAACCAAAGCCATAATCTCATGTTCATTTACCGCATCGGAACCGCGGTGCGAAAGCGCAATCTTCTTCAGTTCGTTATCGAGGTGGATCGTATCCTCGCCCACCAATTCCACCAGCTGTACCGCCGCGCCCTCCGAAAGCGTAAAACCATGACCAGTTGCCATCGCACGTACCGTCTTGGGCAACTCGTAGCGTTTAAGGGGTGCGCAATCGATAACAGCCAGCTTCCCGAGCGCCGCTACGGCCTTATATAACCTTGTATTCTTCGCCAGCTTCTCAGCCACCAGTGCCAGTACCGTGGTTTCACTGGGTGAAGCTAAGTAGGAAACAAGTGCTTCAGCGTCGGCTTTTTTCAACTTATCAGCAGTGCGCACCTCTACCAAACGCACCGGGCTAGCAAAAGGCACCGTATTACATGCCGCAACGATACTATCTCCACTCGCAGCGTCACCATTAAACTCATCAGAGTTAAATGAAAGATCACCCAGCGTAGACAAACGGGCACGAAGACGCTTCATGACCGTGTCACGTTTAAGTGCATCCTCGCCAACAACCAAATAGGCTGGCAGCAAGGCATCTTTTTTCTTATTATCAGACATGGTTAATATTCTACCGCAGCTCAGTTAATCACTATGCCTTGCTTGCGCAATTCGCACGAAACATCCCCCATCTCGTCCGTGCGCTCAATACGTACTCCCTCTGCTGAAAGCTCTTGTAATGTTTTATCTGCAGGATGTCCGTAGCGGTTTTCTTCACCCACACTAATCAGAGCAACGCGCGGAGAAAGCGCAGCCACCAATTCGGGAGTAAGTGCATTTTTCGATCCATGATGCCCTACTTTAAGAATATCAATTTGATCAATTCCCTCTTGCTCCACCAGGTTCGCCAACTCTTGATGCTCGACATCACCGGTAAACAGGGTCGTCATGTCAGAGATACCGTCACCATCCGCGTCGGCTTGCGCCACCAAGCACACGCTATCGGCGTTACCACCTTTATCGGTAAAGACCTCAGGCCACACGACACGCAGATCAAAAATGCCAACACGGAGACCACTCCCCACAGCAAGACCCTCTACTCCAGCCTTCCCTACTAAAAATTCGGCAGAATAACGAAGAGATACGCATGCCTCGCATGGGCAGGAGAGTGCATCTTGCGCAAGCAGCACGCGATCCACTTGGACAACGCCTTTCAGAGAAGAGAGTGAACCAGCATGATCGTCGTCACCGTGAGTTACGATAATTGCATCTAGCCGGTATACACCCTGACGTGCAAGACCTTGTCGCAACAGCTTGTCTTGATTACCGGTATCCACCAACAAGGTGACACCCCGACTGCGCACCAAGAACGCATCACCTTGGCCGACATTCAACATAACAATTTTGTCGCCAGCAAGACTTGGCATAATAAAAACCATGCTAAGAGCGATCACGGTAGCCATAACCACCACACCACCAGCAACACATAATCGTGGTTTTGGCCACCAAAACCACAGCACTGCTGCACCAACTATGGTGCAGCCCATGGCCACAACAAAAGAGATATCAATAGGAATACTGGCAAATGGTAGATCCGCACAAAGTTTCACAACCCCACACAAACCATCAGCAGCAAAGCGTACCGGTTCCAGCAGTAAACCACCAAAAGGAGGAAAAGCAATGGCGACTAGTGAGGCAACAAGCCCTCCGGCACATATAAAGGGAAACAAAGGAGCTGTCAGTATGTTTGCAAGAGGAGCAACGAGCGACATCTGCGAGAACAGTGCTGCAGAAAGAGGCTGGGCCATAATACTTGACGCGGCGGTGAGCGCTAACGCCTCAACAGCAAAGCGTGGCAGACAAACAAGCCGTCCTAACCACGTTAAAGCAAGACGAGCAAACAACACAATTCCTAACGTAGAGAGCACCGACAGGGCAAACGACACAGACAAGGCCGCAGAAGCCGACGATGTCACCACTGCAATTATGCACACCGCAAGCCCATTTAAGCTCGAAGGTCTTCGTTGTGCAAAGAACGAAGACATCCCGACAACCGTCATGATGGCGGCCCGCACTGCCGAAACAGGAGCAGCAGAAAGTACCAGGTAGCAAAGAATCAATATCACCTGTATGCTCACAAAAACCACCCGCGGCACATGTAGCACCCTTAAACCAGCCCCAACGAATGCGCAGACGATAACAAGATGCGCACCCGACACCGCGATAAGGTGCGCAAGACCTGCCACCTTGAATGCCTCGTACACATCGGCGTCATCAAGAGCAGATCGCCCACCGCAGACAAGCGCCTGCAAGACAGCAGCTCCCTCACCTCCCGAAGAACCCAATGTAGCAAGCGCTTGCGCACGTACCGACAACAGCATACCAATGAGGTCGTGGCGCTGCAGAACCTCCACCGTACCAGCTACCCCCATCGCAACGACACCACGTTGCCAGCAATAATTAGCCGACTTTCCTGTTGGCTCGGCAAGGGATACCGAAGCTTCGAACACTTCCCCGTAAAGCAAGAGGCGCGTATTGTCCTCAAAGCGCAGCATTACCTCTACCGTGCGTCCATCTTCCAGCCGCGTTCGGGCAATGCACTGTGCGCCAAAAAGGCCTCTTGATGCATCTTCGACGGTCTCGAATCTCATACGGGCTGCAGGTTCATCTGCGACCGCGCGTTGCGCAGCCCGCATATCTGCCACCCCAGCGCACCCACAGACAGCACCAGCACACAAACCGAGCAAAGCACACCAGACTGTTGTGAGTCGGCACCTCCACAGCAAGACGCCGGCACCGCAAGCGGCTGCAAGCGACACCAATCCCGCAATAAACACCGTCAAACTCGCACATTCTTGAGCATAAGCAAATACCCCCGCACATGATGCCCAGAGACAAAGCGCGCACGTAAGCACGGGGGGAATACCCGGACGAACAGGCATCTTAAAAGGTGGCCTGCGCACACTCTGCTCCTTAGCCCACGCAGATTACGTCTGCTAATGCAGCAAACTTCTTGTCACCAATCCCCGCCACTCGCTTCAGATCCTCAATTATCTTAAATGGTCCGTTCGTATTGCGATCAGCAATAATCTTTTCGGCAGTAGAAGCCCCAATACCTGGCAGTGCATCAAGCTGTGCAGCGGAGGCAGTGTTAATATTTACTTTGCCGCTCGCGAATGTGCCCGTACCACCTGCGCCACTACCAGTAAATGTTCCTACGGTGGCGTTGTCAACACGTGCGGGATCAAGGTCCACTTCATTCGGGACCAGCACCTGCTCGCCATCAGCCACTTCGCGCGCCAAATTAAGTGCATCGCGAGCAGCGTCCTCAGCAAAGCCGCCCGCAACGTTCACTGCATCGATTACACATGAACTTTCGGGCACCTCATACACTCCTGGTGTGACTACAGCGCCCCCTACGTGTATGCGTAGTATCTGCGGATCCGATACGGGCTGTACCTCGGTACCTTCTTCCACCCGCGTGTCCGACTCTTCACCTGCAGAACGCTCAAGGGCGAACCCGTCCGCCGCAACCGCATCAAAAAGCATCTTGCCTGCGCCACAAAGCACCACAATAACCATCGCCGTTATGCCGAGAAGCACCGGCAAACGTACTTGAGACACCTGTAATTTTGCCCGCCATGATTCCGCACTCTCCTGAAAAGACATGGCTACTCCCACCTATCCATCCCCTCGTCCGCCCGATAGGTTAACCATAACGCCGTAACCTTGCCGGCAAACCAAAAACGAATCGCGGTCAAACCACCTTGATGCATCAAATTTTTGCAAATCGATCATCTTAGAGCAGACAATAATACGGTCCGGATCCAGCACTATTGCAGCAAAAATCTGACACACCTCTTGTAAAGGGAGGAACGTAGTACGCCTATACCATCAGTCAGCAACATACTGCTGCTGACTGAAATAAACTCATATTCAATTAGGTAAAGGAGTTAGTGGTTAGAAACAACTTCATCACGACGGCGTCGAAGTTTTTTCGGTTTATAGCCTGGACACGCATAGTCGCGAACCTCAACATTATCGATGATTTCTTCGATCCACTTCTCCAAGGGAAGGGCGCGCTCAGCCTCCAACACTACAGGAAGCTTCGCATGCGTCTCGGGGCTACGGGGCATGAACAGCGTACAGCAGTCGGGAGCATCCTGCGATGAAATAGCGAACGTACCTACTCGCTGAGCCTCGCCGATAATCTCTAACTTATCGGTACCGATAAGCGGACGAAATACAGGACAGTCCACCGCATTATCAGTCGCACGAATATTGTCGAGTGTTTGAGAAGCCACCTGTCCCAAGCTCTCCCCCGTCACCAGCGCACCAGCATGTTCAATGCGGGCAATCGCTTCAGCCACCTTAAACATAAGACGACGATACATAATCACGCGCAGCTCCGGTGGTACGATGAGCGCAATTTCGCGCTGGTAGTCACCGAATGGTACGGTATATACGCGTGCAATACATCCCGTACGTTCGAGCACCTGGGCGATCTCATCCACCAGGTACTCACTGGCATCAGAGGTCTGCGGACGGCCAGAAAAGTGGACACCAATACACACAGCGCCGCGACGCGCCATCTTCCAGGTAGCAATCGGCGAATCGATACCCGATGAAAGAAGGCACACAACTTTCCCTGAGCTACCTACCGGCAGCCCACCCACTCCAGGTACCGAACGTGCGTAAACATATGAAGCATTCTGCACCACTTCGACACTAACGGTAACATCAGGGTTTTTCATACGCACAGCTTTATCGGGACACGCCTCCGAGAGAGCGCCACCGATAATCTGATTCATTTCCATCGAGTTCGTGGCAAAATCGGTATGGTTGCGACGCGCGGCCACTTTAAACGTAGAAAACGCCCCCGCTTCAGAAAGTGCCACTAAAGCCGCTTCGGTCATTTCGCCCAAATCGCGCTCACATTTAAAACCACACGATACGCGTGCCACGCCCGGCACGCAGCCGATAACTTCGGAT
>JAEWYG010000176.1 GCA_023395755.1 Actinomycetes bacterium
GCAGTACACTACCCAGTTCCGATGCTGCGATACCGGCATCGTTAAGCGCACTCACTACCGGTGCTGCCGTACGCTCCACCAATTCACGCGTCATGTCGTTGAATGCAGCGCGAGAAAGCGTGGTCTCGAAGTGAAGAGGGCCACTT
Organism: Actinomycetes bacterium; assembly: GCA_023395755.1. Lineage (GTDB taxonomy): Bacteria > Actinomycetota > Coriobacteriia > Coriobacteriales > Eggerthellaceae > Gordonibacter. The sequence goes on from JAEWYG010000176.1 coordinate 147, forward strand.
GCGTTTTGCGCGATAAAGGGTAGATTGATCTGGGTGGTTTCAAGTGAAGAAAGCTCCATCTTCGCCCGACACGCCGCCTCTCGCACCCGCTGTAACGCTGCCCGGTCACGACTCAAGTCCACGCCGTGCTCGCGCTTGAACATATCAAGCAAGTAATCGGCAACGCGCTCATCAAAGTCGTCACCACCGAGGTGGTTGTCTCCCGCGGTAGCCAAAACCTCAATAACACCGTCGCCTATTTCAATAACCGACACATCGAACGTACCACCACCTAGGTCATACACCATAACCTTCTGCGGGGCCCCATTGTCAAGACCATAAGCTAGCGCAGCGCTCGTAGGCTCATTGATAATGCGCAGCACATCGAGGCCTGCGATTTTGCCCGCATCCTTGGTAGCTTGGCGCTGCATATCGTTAAAGTAAGCTGGTACGGTAATAACCGCTCGCGTGACATCTTGGCCAAGAAAAGCCTCCGCATCTCGACGAAGCTTACGTAGAATCATAGCGGAAATTTCCTGGGGCATGAAGTTCTTGCCATCGATACCCACACGCCAATCGCTTCCCATATGTCGCTTTACCGAACCGATAGTGCGCTCAGCGTTTACCGCTGCCTGGCGGCAGGCCACATCTCCCACAAGTCGTTCGCCATCTTTCGAGAACGCCACCACGCTGGGCGTAGTCCGCCCACCTTCTGCATTTGGAATAATAACGGGCTTACCACCCTCTACCGTGGCCGCACAGCTATTCGTAGTTCCCAGATCTATACCGATCGTCGCCGTCATATAGTGATCCTTTCACGTAATTGGCTATCTTAATTCCAATGCATGTTGTGCACTTTGCTTCTCAAATTCACCACGCTAAGACGCTCCTCCAATAAGAAAAACCAACAGAACCTAAAAACCTAGAGGAACAAACATGCGACAAATCATCTGCGCAACGCACAGTCCACAACAGATAGTACCCGGATCCATAAAGCTTACGGAGAATCCGCGCTCTTGGCTTTCTTGCTGATAAGCCGTGCCCGCTTGCTGGAACTTCCGCTGTGCTCTTTGATAGTCGGGATTTCCTGGCTCCATCTGTACGGCGCGCCGAATCTGCTCGAGCGCCATAAGGGTATTGCCCGCCCCTTCGTTGGCGAGTGCACTCAAGTAATACCAGCGTGCGTTGCGGCCGCCGCTCGTTACCGTATTGAGCGTATCCACAGCCTGCTGGCTACGATTCGCGTTGATGTCTTCTATAGCACTGCGTATCTGGGCGCTGTCACCAGCCGCTGCTTCGGGGTGAATGGGCGCCGAGGAGGCACCGCCAAACCCTCCGAACCCAAATAGGTCGTCGAAGCCGAAACCACCCGTCCACCCACCAGCGCCATCATTGCCGTAGGGGCTACCCTGCCCCCCGCCATAGCCATAGGGATTGCCCTGGCCACCGCCGTATCCCGAGCCACCCTGCGAGCCGCGCGCATCGCCCGTGTACCCAGCACCGCCCGCACCCGCAGAGCCAAAGCCACCATAGCTCGAGCCAGCGCCCGATCCGGCAGCACTTGCTGCACTCGCGCGTCGATCACGCGCCGTATATTTATCCGGATTTACCAGGCGATCGTAAGCCTCATTGATCGCATTCATACGCTCGGCGGCCGCCGGATCATTCGGATTTAAATCGGGATGGTTCTCACGAGCTTTCTTGCGATAAGCCTTCTTCACGTCGTCAAGCGACGCGTCCCTGCTTACTCCCAACACGTCGTAGGGATTATCAACCATGGAGTGCATCCTCTTTCCCTGCAAGCGCAGCATCGCTTTCAAGCAATCGCGCGTCCTTCTCTTCCTTTTTATATTGCACGTTATACTTCTGCCATACACCGGCATACAGTACGCTGCGCATGAGATGAAGATCTTGTTCGAGCGGCAGCTTTTCAAATGCTTCGCATGCCTCACCTATCATCACCGACAGCGCAACTTCTGCATCGCGCGGCTCAATCCCCATGCTCACCAGCGGATTGTAGCTGTTACTTTTACGATCTTGATCGAAATCGCACACCGCATCCATCAGGTAGATAAAGCGACCCAAGTGCGCTCCCAAGCGTCGCAATTCGTCGGCCCATCTATCCTGCTCATACACAAACAGTTCGCCCATAAGCGCCCCGAAATGATTAACTGCGGCGTCGGGCGGTGCCCCAGCTGTCTTTTCCAGCTCACCAATAACGGTCAATTCGCGCTCAATCGCCGCACACTGCCGCGGCAATCTCTCACGAATAGCTCGATAAGGCTTTTCCAAAGCCGCTGCCCCCGCACGCGAAGGCACGCTACGATCGTCAGCCCAGTTATCAAGACATTTGTGGTAAGCCAGCGCAACGGTAAGATCGGCGGCATAGCCCGTATATGAGTTTATAGAAAAGGTATGAGGCTTGAGTGGATGTGCTGCGCAGCGCTCTTCGCCACGTTGTTCCAGTGGCTCATACAGCGATTGGTAAAGCAGAATAAGAAACGCCATATCATAGGCGAGTACAGCACGACTCGACTGCCCACATTGCTCGCCGATAGTGCGGCAGAGCCCGCAGTACACCTCACGATAACGCGCCTTTTCTTCCACGCTCAAATCTTCTATGTTGGCAACGATATATCCGAACATAATTAACGTCCAAACTTCTCAACCAGTTCGCGCATTGCGCGGAATCCTCCAACAATCGCATCGAACGTCTCGTGAGGCTCAGCTTCAAACATGTCCCCATAAAGCCGCTCGATATCATCGTCAATGCGTCGCAATAGAACACGACCCGCATCGGTAACCTCCAGTTCGAACGAGCGTCTGTCGACATCGCTACGATGTCGCTCCAGCAGGCCCTGATCCTCAAGCTTGCGGCACACCATAGCGAAGTTTGTATGCAAAATTCCGGCCCGCTCACTCAAGCTGCTTGCGGTTTGCCCCGGTTGTTGAACCAGTTCTAACAACACGTGCATCTGCTGAACCGTGACACCATGGTCTTTACACACAGGGCCAATAGCATCGTGTATAACTTTCTGAAAAGACCGCGCAGTACGAAACAACTCACGACGAAAGTCGAGCGGGCCAAAGCCCACCACCTGTTCCTCGACGAGAACAGCACGACCCTTTCTTGTCGTTGTCTTTTCCACCGGGTTACCGTTACGACTTCCGCTCGGACTGCGCGCGGCAGTTAGGGCAGGTTACCCGTATTTTTCCCTTGCCTTTCGGCACCGAGAGCACCTTGCCACAACCCTTGCACTTGAAGTAGGTCGTGGTATTGCGATTCTTAAAACGCTTGGAAGCCAAGGAGAATGCTGCTTTCGGCTTGGCAATAATGCGCTGATAGGCTGCCTCCTCTTTGCCACGCGCAGTCTCATTTTTCGAGCAGGAACGCACGAGCGACAGCGCCATGCAAGCAAGCGCTGGCCACGAAAGCACATCGAGACCAGGAATCACCGATGCGATAATAAGAATGAAGCCTACCCCTATAAGGAAGTTCGACAGCCCATCAACACCATGCCGCCCCTGCATCCAGCCAGCCATCTTCCACTGTAATCGTTCGAAAAAACCCTTCATTCCTAGCTTCACCCTTACTGTTTTGTTCGATTTAGTCTTAAACTATACGTATACGGTAACGGTAATGCCGACCTGTCGCAATCACGTCACAAGGCCCACGCGCAACGCCCACAGGCTGCACACACTGCTACCGAAAAAAATAGGAGCCTATAAACAAAAACTCCCTGTCCACACAAGGCGAACAGGGAGTTTTGTGCTTGATAGCTTAGCGCTAGAGCGTGCGCAAGCTTACTTCTTTGAGTTGACGACCCGATACCGCACTGGGAGCACCGGTCATAGGATCGCTTGCACTGGAGGTCTTCGGGAAGGCGATAACATCACGGATGGATGCTTTGCCGCCCAGCAGCATAACCAAACGATCTAAGCCCAGCGCAATGCCACCATGTGGCGGTGCGCCCAGCTCAAGCGCATGAATGAGGTGACCGAACTTTTCCTCTATTTCATCATCGGTCAGACCACATACGCGCAGAACACGGCGTTGTTCGTCAGCGTTGTGAATACGGATGGTACCGCCGCCAATCTCGAAACCATCCATAACGAGGTCGTAGGAATAGCTGCCACATGCCAGTGGGTCGCTTTCAATCTTGTCTACATCCTCATCGAGCACGTGCGTGAACGGGTGATGCTCGGCGGCATATTTATTTTCATCCTCATCGTACTTAAACATGGGAAAATTCACTACCCAAAGCAACTCATGCCCTTCGCGCGGCACGTTTAGCGCCTCGGCCATATGCAAACGCAGAGCAGAAAGCACCGCATTAGCCACGTCAACCTTGTCGGCAGCAAACAACAGCAAGTCGCCCGGCTCCACGTTCATAGCCGCCTTGAGCGCCGCGAACTCTTCTTCGCTAAAGAACTTAATGATGGGGCTCTTCTCATTGCCGTCCGTAGTGAATGCAATCCAAGCCATACCCTTGGCACCATTAGCAGAAGCGATATCGGCAAGCTTCTCTACTTCACCGCGACTCCAGTCGCCAGCACCCTTAGCATTGATAGCCTTCACCACACCGCCGGACTGAGCTACACTTGAGAACACCTTGAATCCGGTATCTTTTACGATATCAGTGATGTCTTGAAGCTCCATACCGAAGCGTGTATCGGGACGATCGTTGCCGAAGCGCTCCATAGCCTCGGAATACTGCATACGCTGTAGCGGGAAAGCGTGGTCAACGCCAACAGCTTTCAGGGTCTCAGCCATGACATCTTCCATGAGGTTCATTACATCTTCGCCTTGTACAAAGCCCATTTCGATGTCTACCTGAGTAAACTCAGGCTGACGATCGGCGCGTAAATCCTCATCGCGAAAGCAGCGTGCAATCTGGTAGTAGCGCTCAATGCCACCCACCATGAGCATCTGCTTAAACTGCTGAGGGCTTTGCGGCAACGCGTAAAAACGACCCGGGTTCGGACGACTCGGCACGATATAATCACGCGCACCCTCGGGCGTAGAGTTCGCCAAGATGGGTGTTTCCACCTCGAGGAAGCCGCGCTCATTCAATGCCGTACGCATAGACTGGGCAACCTTGTGGCGCAGGTGTAGCGCCTCAAACATCTCGGGGCGGCGAATATCTAAATAGCGCCACTTCATACGGGTGGTCTCGTCAGTCTCGATTCCATCTTCAATGGAAAACGGCGGTGTCACAGAGGTATTAAGCACCTCAACAGACGTAGCCAACACTTCGATATCACCCGTGGCCATGTTCGGATTTACCGCCTCTGCACCGCGATCGCGCACTTTACCCGCAATCTTAAGTACATACTCACGACCAAGATGCTCGGTCTTGGCGAAATCGTCAACACTCACGCAATCGGGGTCAACAACCACCTGCGTATAGCCCGCGCGGTCGCGCAGGTCGATAAAGATCAGTCCTCCGTGGTCGCGATTGTGCCACGCCCATCCCGTCAGCACGACCTCGCGACCTACATCGCTTTTGCGCAGTTCGCCACAAGTGGCGGTGTGCATGCAATATTCATTCATGAAGTCCGTCATGATGTCCTAGCTCCTCGTAATGCTCTTTGCTTCCGTCGCACTCAGACGGCGACTATTGCTCAAACTTGATCATTGTACTGCATGAAGGGCCTACGATTCGAAATTGGGTGCTTCCTTCATGCAAAATGCGCCCTCATCGCTTTCGGAGGCTTCGCATCAAGCCCACTAAAACGCAACCCCCTGCACGCAGCCGACCCCCTCACGATCGCACAGAGCTGCCATTTTTTATCAAGCGTAAATAGCGTAGCGTTCATTCAACGGGTTAAAACGAAGTACAGCATATCGTAAACCGGAGGTCGACGGCGATGTGTGCGATTACCACGTACCTGACATTAACCTGGGCGGCGCCTGCACAACGTTCGGCTACCTGCTTGGTAAGAACCTACACAGGGGTACCTGATAGAACGCTCGACCCATTATCTTAGGCGGTGGCACTGCCCTTCTCCTTAAGTGTCGCCGCCTCAATGTAAACTGTATCTACCTACGCCTCATCAACCAACTTCAACAGCTCTTCTCTAGACGACACACCCAGCTTCCGGTAAATGCTCTTCACATGCGTGCGTACCGTACTCTCAGAAATAACCAAGGTATTCGCCACGAACACAATGCCGTGTCCGCGTCCCAAATACCCAAGTATCTCCGTTTCGCGGGGCGAAAGACTACCTGCCATCGCCACACGACCGCAATGCTCTTGCAATCCATCCCGGTTCGCATAAGCCGCCGATTGTTCCCTATTGCTGTCAGCACAGCCTCCCTCTCGCCGCCATGCGGCAACAAGCGGCCATCCCACTAATAGCGCAAAGTAGGCCGTGCTTAACACGAGAAGAACCGGCCCTCCCGATTCGTATTCAAACAGAGGCAAAGTGCCCGAAAAAAA
>JAEWYG010000108.1 GCA_023395755.1 Actinomycetes bacterium
GTTCGCTATTCTGCTTTAAAAGACGACGCTGCTGTTCATCAATGCGAGTGAGCAGCGGGTCCATTTCTTCGTAAATCTCATTCTCAAGTGGATCGGCAAAGTTAAGTGCATCAATAGGTTTCATAATGCGTCGCGTAAGGATGCGAGACAGCACAAACACGAGCACCACCGCCACTATCAGCGCTACCACCACGGGTGCAGCCATACTACCCAAGAATGCCAGCAACGAGTGGCGCGATTCAGATAGACGGATAATGCTTCCATCATCCAACTTTACCGCAGCATACACGGTATCGGTACCCAGTGTTTCAGAATGCCTCATAATAGCCGCCTCACCAGCGGCGTCGGCTTCACGCACCTCGGGACGATCGGCATGGTTTTCCATGGTAGCCGGATTAACCGCACTATCGTAGAGCACCGTCCCGTCGGCAGCGATAAGGGTGTAGCGAACCAAGCCCGCGAACTGTTCTTCCAATGCAGGAATATTTGCAGAACTGGGGGAAGCATTCAGGTAGATGGCGGCGTCTTGAGCACTGGCTGCAAGGGCAGCTTCGACATCGCGTTCGTATGAAAGATAATAAATAGTGGTGAGGGCTACGGCAAAAACAAGAATGACTCCCAGCGTAAACATGAGCATGCCAGAGAACAACTTGCCAGCCAAACTCCTCACGGTGAAGTGGGTCGGGCTCATGGTCGTTTGATGCAGTAGCCCACACCACGCACCGTTTGGATGCATGCATCGGCTCCCTCGCCTGCTGCGGCGAGTTTTTGACGCAGCGTCTGTACATGTACATCTACGGTACGCGTCTCGCCAACGTAGGTCATACCCCATACGGCTTCGAGCAGCTGACTACGAGAAAGCACATGACCCTCGTTCTGCATAAGCGTGCGCAGTAGATCAAACTCTTTCAACGTAAGAATAACCGGCTCTCCATCGACCGTAACGACATGAGACGAGACCGCAAGCTCAACAGAGCCACAAGAAAATTCATCCTCCGCTGCCATCGCCGGCGCAGCCGCGCGACGCAAAAGCGCGTTCACACGCGAGACAAGCTCCATCATACCAAAAGGCTTGGCAAGATAATCGTCAGCGCCAGCATCGAGGCCACTAACCGTATCAAACTCGGTACCCTTGGCGGTGAGCATCATCACGGGCAAATTTCTGGTTGCAGAATCCTCCCGCAATAGATGCAGAATTTCAAGCCCATCAATCTCGGGCAGCATGATATCAAGCAGAACCAGCTCGGGCAGGCGCTGCTTACAGGCGGCGAAGAATTCCCCCGCCGCCGCGAATCCGCTTGCCTCAAAACCCGCCTGCCGCAAGGCATAGATAGTAAGGTCGCGAATATTGGTATCGTCTTCAACGTAATAAATCATGAGTTCATTCTACCCGAATCTTCCCGCTACGTAATCGGCAGTACGAGGATCTTGCGGACTTGTAAAGATGTCGTCGGTCTCGCCCGATTCCACCATCTCACCCAGCAGAAAAAATGCCGTTTTATCAGATACACGCAAGGCTTGCAGCATATTGTGCGTAACCATAACAATGGTGTAGCGCTCCTTTAGCTGCGCTACCAGTTCTTCAATCTTCGCGGTGGAGATGGGGTCCAATGCACTGGTAGCTTCATCCATAAGCAACACCTCGGGGCGCACTGCAAGTGCACGAGCGATACACAGTCGCTGTTGCTGACCGCCGGAAAGACCTAGCGCATTTTTCTTCAACCGATCCTTCAGCTCATCCCAGATAGCTGCATCGCGCAAACTCTGCTCAACAATAGCATCCAGATCTTCGCGCTTTTTTATACCGTGAGTGCGCGGTCCGAAGGCTACGTTATCGTACACCGACATAGGAAAGGGGTTGGGCTGCTGGAACACCATGCCTACTCGGCGGCGCAAGGCATTCACCTCGACATCGCGGCGAATATCTTGTCCATCCAACGTGATGGAACCGTCGATGCGACACCCTTCAACAAGATCGTTCATACGATTCAGGCTTTTTAACAGCGTAGATTTGCCGCAACCAGAAGGACCAATAAGCGCGGTAACCTGGTTTTCGGGAAACTCGAGATTAATATTCTTAAGCGCTTTGAAATCTTTATAGTACAGATCAAGGTCGCTCACACCCATCTTAACCGCAGCAGGTGCGAGGCCTTCGTTTGTACTGCGATTCGCGCGCACACTCACGTTGGGCTGGTAATGAGGGCGCGTCAACGTAGAAGCAGTGCCAGCTGTCATAGCAGAAGCCATCGACGCCGCAGCTGTACCACCCATCGACGACGCCGTTGTAGCTGGTATCGTATGCGCTTTTGCACGCTTCTTTCCCATCAACGCGTTAATCATGTTGTTTTCCTTTGCTCATCTTACGTGCAGCGAACGTGGCCATCAGGTTCAACAGAACCACCATCACCAGCAGCACTACTGCCGTCGCATACGTCTCATTCACATGCAAACCCTCACTAGACAATACATACATGTGCACTGCCAAAGTGCGGGTAGAATCGAATACCGCGCTCAAGCCTTCCGCAAAGTTCGGGATCTGAGCAATGGATCCTGCCGTAAAAATAAGGGCTGCCACCTCGCCCACCACGCGACCAAGACCCAAGATGATGCCGCCCAAAATACCAGGGATTGCCGTGGGCAACACACAGCGAAACACCGTACGCAAGCGTCCGGCACCCAAACCGAAACCACCTTCACGGTAAGCATCGGGCACGGCAATAAGCGCCTCTTCACTCGTGCGCATAATTACCGGCAAAATCATGATAGCCAAGGTACATGCGCCCGCCAAAAGCGAAAGATTCCAGTGCAGTGCTGTTACAAAGAACAGCATGCCAAACAGGCCATAGATAATGGAAGGAATACCTTGCAATGTCTCGGTAGTAGTGCGAACCAACTGCACGAATCTACTACCCCGCGGAGCATATTCCACCAAATAGATAGCTGAACCAACCCCAAGGGGCACTGCCATAAGAAGCGAAAGTGCCGCCATAAGGAGCGTATTGATAAGCGCTGGCATAAGCGATACGTTTTCAGAAGTGTACTCCCAGGCAAAAAGACTGGGGGTGATATAGGGCACACCTTTCACCACAATATAGCCCACAATAAAAACGAGCACGGCAGTAGTAACGAGCGCGCCAAGATACACCAAGATGCGCAGAAGAGCCGACGTTATCCGACGAGAACGCACGCTACGCGCTTCGGCCGCGCGGTACATACCAGCAAAACGGTCGCCACCATCAAAGCCACCACCCCCTGTGCCGCCCGAACCCAGAGGGGCATTGCCTCCCTGTCGAGGAGCCTTACGGAGGGACACTTCGCTGCCTCCCTGGCCGCTAGCGGGCGGTACACCGTTGGGGCCATCTGTCGCGTATTCTGCAGCTGCCGACAGCTGCACCGTGGTAGCAGCCCATGGCGCAAGCTTCCGGGGCAGAAAAAACTTAGGCGTCATTTCACCTCACCCCGTTTTTTAATAAGGTTAAAGAGCATTGTAATAAACAAGATGAACACGAATAGCACAACGCCAGTGGCTACGAGAGCTCCACGATGGAGATCGGCCGCGTATCCCATTTCCAGCACAATATTCGCCGTCATGGTGCGTACGCCACCAAAGATACTTTCCGGAATGACTGGCTGGTTACCAGCAACCATAATAACAGCCATGGTCTCGCCGATAGCACGCCCTACACCCAACACAATGCCAGCCATAATGCCAGAAGTTGCAGCAGGCACCAGCACCTTAAAAACCGCGCGTTCATGATCGGCACCTAGCGCCAGCGCCCCTTCGTAATACTTCTTGGGTACTGCATCGAGCGCGCTTTGCGCTACGGTAATAATGGTAGGCAGAATCATAATGCCTAACAGGATGGCAGCGGCCAACAGTGACAGCCCATTACCCGGCGCGTTTGTACGAATAAATGGCACAATCATAACCAAACCGAAAAAGCCGTATACGACCGACGGAATACCCGCCAGCAACTCTACACCTGGCTTAAGAAAGCGCGCCACCCGCCCACGAGCGAATCGAGAAAGGTAGATGGCACACAGCAACCCCACCGGCACGCCCAGCACAATAGCACCCGCTGTAACATAGATACTGCCTACGATCATGGGGAAGATGCCATACAGATCGTTACCTGGCTTCCAGGTAGTTCCAAACAGGAAGTCTGGCAAGCCAATCTGAGCAATAGCCGGCAGGCCGTTCGCGAAAAGGAAGACGCAGATAAGCGCCACCGCGAGGATCGAGATCCCCGCGGAGGCGATAAAAAATACCCGCGCAACGCCTTCCTTGATATGAAACTTCGTCATGGAAGTTCTCTGCTATCCGGGAAGACCTCGCTTACGCGAGAGCGTCTTCCCATGTCGTAACGGTTCCGGTGTAAATGGCCTTCACCTGATCGCTGGTGATATCGCTAAAGGAAGCAGCCTTGTTTACGATAACCGCAATGCCGTCCTGAGCGATAACCTTAGGGCTCACACCTGCAGCGGTCTCTGAGTCTTTCAGCTCACGGGAGGCCATGCCAATATCGCAGGTGCCTGCCGTAGCCATGTTCACACCAGTAGTAGAGTCGGACTGTTGCACCTCAATGGTTACGCCGCTATTTAGCGCCTTGTAGGCTTCAGCCAACTTCTCCATAACCGGGCTTACCGAGGAGGAGCCAGCGACTACAACTTTGCCGCTTTTACCAGAGGGAGTATACGGCTTAGCATCGTCCGCAACGGCGATATAGCCATTCTGCTCAACAACTTTTTGGCCCTCGGCGCTCATAATGAAGCTGATGAAATCTTGAGCCGTATCGGAAAGACCATCCTTTGTTACGATATTGAAAGGACGGGAAATCTTATAAGCGCCGCTCTTTACGTTGGCAGCCGTCGGCTCGGCACCATCCACCTGAAGAGCCTTCACCGTGTCATTCAAAGAACCTAAAGAGATATAGCCAATACCGTTCGGATCACCCGCCACCGACGTCATCATAACGGACGTAGAGTTTGTAATGGAAGCAGAAGTGGTAGTCATGTCCACCTTCTTATCGCCCTGCTTCTCTTCAATGCCAAACAACTCAATGAATGCACCGCGTGTGCCAGAACCGTCCTCGCGCGAATAAACTGAGACGTCACCCGACGGAGTTGCAGACGATTCGCCGTTGTTCGATCCAGAAGCGGCCTTGTCGTCGCCGCCCGCACATCCTGCGAGACCGAACAGGCCGAGTGCAAGCACGGCGCCCATCGCAATCATCACCAAACGCTTCTTCATGTTCTTCCTTTCACTGGCGTTCCGAGAACGCTAATTTTTTGTTTTTCGCACACCGCACGATTACTTATCGTACGGTGCGAAGAATATGATGGGCAATAACCATCAAAACCCGGTAGGATAGAGGTCAAATCTTGGTAAAGCCTGGGATACACCTCACCCACAAACTTCTAACTAACTGTTAAAAATCGAGGTGAACGCTAAATTACTGATGTAGCGCAAAGTGGCAGCAAAAATTGAATAAGACTTTGTCTTCGTACAGTTTTATTCGCACGATGCATAAGGGGGCGCTACAATAAGGATGACGAGACTATTGGGGGTCTGTAAAGAAGGGGGTAGGTTCAATGAAGTTATCCGCACGCAATACGCTCAAGGGCACTATAACGGCCATACATCCGGGCGCGGTGAATGCCATCGTAATCTTGGAATTAGAAGGCGGCCAACTTATTACATCGACTATTTCTATGGGATCACTTAAAGAACTAAAGCTAGAGGTAGGGAAAGAAGCATACGCCATCGTCAAGGCATCATCGGTCATTATCGGCGTGGACAACTAAACCAAGGCAATCAAGAGGGGGCGGGTGCGCTGCGCAGGCCTGTCGTGCCTGCACACCCGCCTCAAGCAACATTATCTCTTGAGAATATTGAGAATTTCGGGTCTCGTTTCGAATAAGTCGAACAAACAGTCAACCACGTCGGGATCGAACTGATTGCCCGCACCCTCACGCAACTGATTGGTTGCGTCTTCGAACGAAAGATGAGATCGATATTGCCGATCAGAGGTCATGGCATCTAAAGCATCGGTAACAGCAATGATGCGAGCACTGAGTTCTATCTCTTCTCCCGCAATACCATCAGGGTAGCCTCTTCCATCATAACGTTCATGATGATGCCTTATTACCGGCACGATACTCTCAAACATTGACACCGCCGACAAAATCATGGCTCCCTTCATGGGATGACGCTTAATCTCCTCAAACTCAGCATCGTCAAGCGAATCCCATTTGAGAAGAATGTCGTCAGCCGTGCCAATCTTGCCAATATCGTGAAATAATCCTGCTACGCGCAACTCTTCAAGTTCGGTCTCATCAAAATTGTAAGCTCGACCAATTTCCACCGCTAACGAAGCCACACGATCGGAATGTCCTCGCGTATATTCATCTTTGGCATCGACAGCCAAACGCAAAACCTCAACAGTATCCATGTATCGTTGTTTTAACTGCGCATAAGTCTCGTGTAGCTCTTCGTTTTTTATGTTCACCAGCGAGTGTAAAAAGGCGTTACTAATAGACGATGCGGCCTGATGAGCGTATATCTCAAGCAGCTTAATGCCATATTCACTTGATACGTTACGGGCATAAATTACTCCAAGCGAACGCTTCTGCTCGTCGCACAAAGGAAGCACGACACCTTCGGGCGCATACACCAACGAACAGTCGGTACGAGCGCGACCTACCGCCTCCATAAGTTCATGATCGAGAAGGTTGGTAAACGAATCGACCGAACCTCTATAAGCACCAATGCCACAAAAAATACTCTTGCGCTCCCCCGAACCGCCCTGAGTAGAAACCGACGGATCGAAAGATTCGGGCAGTTCATCAATAAGGACAAAAGCATCTTCGCCTTTTACGAGAGGAAGAATTTGCTGAAGTATCTCCTCTAGAATATTGCCAATCGGTTGTAATTGATAGATTTTCGGAACAGCCCCCAAAATGCTGTTGAGACCTTCCTGGAATTGCTTGATAGTGCGCATCTGACTGATAGATTTAATGCCCGACTCCACCAGAAGTTGCAATTGGTCGGTTCGGTCACTTTTTTCACAGTACGCCTGAATAGCGAGCGACTTAAGCGTACTCACCGGCGGCGCAAGTTCTTTATGCCCGGTAAGCAGCAGAATATAAAGCTCGTAATCGGTTTTACGAATGTGCTCGACTACTTCATCACCATGAATGGGCTGCATGAAATAATCGAGAATAAGCAAGTCATAGTGTTCGTGCTCAAGTTCTTCGAGTGCTTCCAATGGGTCGGTGAAACCTTTACACCAGTATCCGCTCCGATTAACCATGGCAACAACGGCATCGATGATGCCTTCTTCGTCATCGACGACCATAACCTTATATTCAGGGGAAATCTCCTGGCTACGTCGCTTACGCATACGAAGTTAACCTCACTTCCCTGTCAACGGAATTTGGATAAAGAACGAAGTACCCGATCCCTGCTGCGTTTCAAACCACATCTTGCCACGGAACATACCTTTAACCGTGCTGTAAGACATATAAAGCCCCAACCCCGTTCCATACTTTCCCTTTGTTGTGGTCATCTCTTTAAAGAGGAGTCTTTGAACGTCGGGGGCAATCCCCCCACCCTCATCGGTAACCGAAAACCTTACCGCATCCTCGACCAACTCTACTTTTAATCTGATTATTCCACCGCGCTCATTATACGCATGTATGGCATTGTCTATCACATTATCGAGCACTTGAACAAGACTGTTTATATCCCCAAAAATAACCTGTTCCGGATTGAGGCACACTTCGGTCTTTAGGGTACAGCTACCTTTTACCAACGGATGTTGCATCAGTATCTGGGTACGTTTTAACACCTCTCCCACCGTGAAGGGATGAGACGACTTTTCACTAAGCTGAGTCGCCTGCCCTTTTACCGTCGAAATAATATCGGACATATAGGATAGCTGGTGTTTCATCTTAACCAGCCATTCATCCATATCACCCGCAATCTCACGATGATCTTCTTTTTCAACCTCGTTATCACCAATAGAATCGCGATATTCGGATACCAAATACTGCACCTGGTCGATGCCACCCGAAATAGCAAGGATTGGGCTTTTGAGATTGTGAGCAATACCGCCTATCATCTGGCCAAGTGATGCCAAACGCTCGCGCTCAAGCATAATATCTTGATTTTCGCGCAGGGTCTGCATATCAATCACATGCTGGGTGACGTCTTTGAAGAGTAATACCATTGCCGGATATGACGAGTTCTCTAAAAGTGGCGTGTACTCCACCGTATAAAATAATGTTCTCGTATCCGACGAAA
>JAEWYG010000133.1 GCA_023395755.1 Actinomycetes bacterium
AATTCAGCCCTCAGAAGCAAGCTATGGAAGGCTATATTGTAAGCACCGTAGCCAGCTTAGATGCACCGTTAAAACCGCGCGTTCAGGCGCGTCGCCAAGACGGAGATTACTTCGCTGGGCGCACTCCCAAAGTGCGAGAGCAGACGCGCAATGAGATGATTACTGCCAACGCGGCGGACGTGCAAAAATTAGCCACTCCGCTGGCACAAGCAGTTGCAGAAAACACCATCTGCGCCTTCGGCAACAAAGATATTATCGAAACCGCACGCACATCCTTCGATATAATTGACCTATTGAACGAATAGCCACACCTTAGGTTCGATATGCTTGAGTGTGGCAGCCTAATAATAGATTGCCACACTCGTACGAGCCAATACGCGTCGCCTTGGTTTTGCTTTAGCTTTCCCCTCCTAACACGAACGAAAGTTTTATGTAAAAGATTCATTCGCGTTAATCACGCACCCCCCCCTCACACTCCTCAGGCTGCATAAAATAGAGCATTCATACCATCTTAGCTTCGATTTAAGGCTAGAATAGTTGCTGAGAATGAAGGCGCATAATAAGCCACACCTGCTGCCTCGCATCGCTGCCAACGTAAAGCGACCGTTCTCCGAGCGGTTGTTTTACCTGCACGATATCGCTAGGGTTTGCGCCTTGACGCTGCGGTTCATTAATGGTAGTACTGTAGTATCAATTAGACGAGTGAGAGAGTGAGCATCAAGCCATGTTGGAACTGAGGAACCTTACGTTCGAGGTACCCCTGCAAGAGGGCTCAAATCAGACAAAACGCATTATCGACGACCTATCGCTTACCATCCCCGCCGATCGCTTCACGGTAATTACGGGACCAAACGGCGGCGGCAAGTCAACACTAGCAAAGCTTATTATGGGTGTTGAAAAACCTACGTCGGGCCAAATATTCTTCAACGGCGAGGATATCACCGAACAATCCATCTCTGAGCGTGCCAAGAAGGGCATTGGCTACGGCTTCCAACAGCCCGCCCGTTTTAAGGGAATGAAGGTAAAGAAACTACTGGATATCGCTGCTGGCCGTAAACTACCCATGCTGTCATGCAATGAGTATCTTGCACGTGTGGGCCTTTGTTCAGCGAACTATCTCACACGCGAGGTGGACAAGAATCTGTCCGGTGGAGAGGTTAAGCGCATCGAAATAGCCACTATCTTGGCGCGCGATCCGATGCTGGCCATATACGACGAACCCGAGGCAGGTATCGACCTTTGGAGCTTTGACCGCCTGACCGAGACGTTCCGTGACATCCATGAAGCTCGCGACGGACGCTCCATTGTTATCATCTCACACCAAGAACGCATCATCCAACTGGCCGATGAAATCGTGTTGCTCCGCAACGGCAAGGTAGCCGAGACGGGCACACCCGAAGAACTTATGCCAAAACTCGGCTTCGTGGCAAAGGGTATTCCTGGTTGCTCTTTTACCCAACCACCCGAGCTGCACCTAACTGAGATAGCTACCACCTGCTAACCCCACGCCTGCAAGCATTCGCGGCCTTCCCTCCGGGGAGAACACGCAGGCAGCAGGCTCAAACTCTGTAAAGGAGGCCATATATGGCTGTTGATCTTTCCCCTATCGACGAGGGATTGCTCGCCGAAATTGCCAATATACACGGCATGCCCAAAGGTGCCTTCAATATCCGCAAGGATGGGCAGCTGGTCGAGCGTCATTCGTCAGCGAATATTGAGATTGCCACCAAGACCGACAATCCCGGCATCGACATCACCGTCAAGGCAGGAACAAAGGGTGAAACTGTTTATATTCCCGTAATCGTTACCCAAGCAGGCTTAAAGGATGTTGTATACAACACCTTCTATATTGAAGACGACTGCGACGTAACCATTATCGCTGGCTGTGGCATCCATAACGAAAGTCACCAGACATCAGAGCACGACGGCATTCACACATTCCACTGTGGCAAAAACAGCCGCGTGAGGTACGTAGAGAAACACTACGGCGAAGGCTCGGGTACCGGTGAGCGCATTCTCAATCCCGTAACAAACGTGATTATGGCGGAGAACTCCTTTTGTGAAATGGAATTGACGCAGCTGCGCGGCGTGTCGTCAACCGTACGCGACACGAACGCAGAGCTCGGTGCTGGTGCGAAATTGGTATTAACCGAGAAGTTACTCACCCATGATGACCAAGTGGCCACGTCAAACATGAAAGTAGAGCTGCTCGGCGATGACTCCAGCGTGCAGGTTATCTCACGCTCGGTAGCGCAGGATAACTCCAAGCAGGTATTTAATCCTTTGGTTATTGGCAGGGCCGCGTGCCGCGGACACGTACAGTGCGATGCTATTATTATGGGACATGCAAAGGTTACCGCCATCCCGGGCATCGAAGCTGCCAGCGAAAACGCATTGCTGGTGCACGAAGCCGCCATTGGTAAGATTGCTGGCGACCAGATAATCAAGCTGATGACACTAGGTCTAACCGAGGAAGAGGCCGAAAAAGAGATCCTGGAAGACTTCCTGAGCTAATATGACGCATAAGACAAATCCTCTACGTCTTAAATGTTTTGCGACTACACAAAGGGGCTGTATCAAAAGCCCCCAATTGAACGAGGGGTCGCCTATCTCGTCAAGAGGTATGCGGCTCCTTTTCGTTTTGTGTCGCAGCGCAAGCGCTGCTCTTCGATACGCTATAGCGC
>JAEWYG010000220.1 GCA_023395755.1 Actinomycetes bacterium
GTGTCTCACCATGGTAGCCGTCCGAGAGGCACATGAAGCGTTGTTTTTCAGGGTGTCCCGTCTGAAGATGATACTGAAAGCTCATCTTGAGGGCACATTCGACGGAGGTTGACCCGTTGTCTGAGAAACAGAATTTATCGAGGCCTTCTGGGGTAATTTTGGCAAGTTGTTCCGCTAGCTGAATAACGCCTTCGTGGGAGAAGTTGGCAAATAGCACATGATCGAGCTTGTCCACTTGGTGCTTGATAGCTTCAGCGATACGGGGGTTGCAGTGGCCAAGCGTGTTGCACCACCATGAGCTAATAATGTCAAGATACTCTTTGCCATCTAGGTCAAAAAGGCGCACCCCCTCTCCGCGATCAATAATAATGGGCGGAAAGTCTTCATAATCTTTCATCTGGGAACAGGGATGCCAGATGTGTGCGAGGTCACGGGCTTGCCAAGGAGTTTGGTTCATGTGGGGTCCTCTTTTCGGGTAGGGAGGGGCTTATGCGAATAAATGTGCTAGGTGGGAGGCTTCGATATCGAGGCGGGTTGCGCCGGGTGCAATACGAGCAACGACGGGTAATCTGGTGAGTTCTGTGGACATAGAGCAGTTGTCTTCGTGCATGACATTGCCCATAACGAAGTTGTTCAGTATGATGCCGCGTGTCTCAATGTTTCGTTCGCGCAGGTAGGTTGCAGTGGTCATGAGGGCGTTTAGCGTGCCGAGTCCAGCATCGGCTACGATAAGTACGCCGAGGTTAAGCGCCACTACTACGTCTTCAAGCATAAGGTGGTTGTCTTCTTCCCAGTGCAGTGGGCATACGATGCCTCCACTGCCTTCCACGAGAAGATAATCGTGGCGTGCGCAGGCGCACTGATAGTCGTGCCGTATGACATCGAGGCTAACGGGATTTCCTTCTAACCGCGCTGCCAAATGAGGGGAGACGGCGGTTTGGTACGTAAATGACACGAGATCATCATGGCTTTCGGGAAGGTGAGCTTGCGAGGCAACGAATGTCGCGTCGCTGTGAATGCGCCCTTCGGCATCGTATACAACGCCACTGACGGCCGCTTTGTAATAACCGGCATCAAAGCCAGCTTCTCGGAGGCTTTTCAAGATGAGTGCACTTGCGTAGGTTTTGCCTACATCGGTGCCCGTTCCTGTGATGAATAGTCCGTGTGTACGTTCGGACATGAAGGGTTCCTTTCTGGTGAAGATGCAAGGGTAGTGCGATAAGGAAAAGGCCATACTTCAGGCGTTGTCGGGCTTTACCACGAATCCCTCTTCGGCGGCCATAGCCCGATCAGATGCGATGGTGAACCCAGCAGTGGTAAGCATGTCTCCCGAAATGGCGGCATTTGCTCCCGCTCGGAAGCATGTACGCCCTGCGTCGCTCAGCAGTGCTCGTCCGCCAGCCAGGCGTAGCGCCACGTCGGGTAAGGCGAAGCGCAATAAGGCCACGGTTCGTAGTACCTCATTGTCGCTGAGCGGCGTAATGTTTCCAAGGCGGGTTCCTGTTAGGGGATTCAGCACGTTAACGGGTACCGATCGTACATCAAGTCTTCTCAGTTCAAGTGCCAGATCAATACGATCTTCCCAGCTTTCACCCAAGCCGATGATACCGCCGCTACATACGCTTAAGCCCGCTGCTTGCGCATGTTTGATGGCGCGTATTTTTTCGTCGTAGGTGTGGGTTGTGCAAATGAGGGGGAAGAATGCGCGCGATGTTTCCAGGTTGTTGTGCACGCGCTCTAGCCCTGCTTCTGCCAGTAGGGCGAACTCGTCTTGAGACAATAGCCCGAGTGAGGCGCATACTGCCACATCGGTTGATTTTTTCACCTGCGCTATTGCTTGTGCGCAGCGCTCAATCTCACTATGGTCGAGGCGTTTTCCTGAAGCCACGAGCGAGAAACGCAGCACCCCTGATTCCCGATCGCGCACAGCGCTTGCTACAATGGTATCGCTTTCGAGTAAGGGATAGCACGCAATGTCGGCATGTCCGTGCACTGATTGGGCACAGTAGGCGCAGTCTTCCGGACAGCGACCACTTTTTACGTTCAGGATGCTACATATATCAAACCCGTTGCCACAGCGCGCGCGGCGGATGCGATCGGCGGCGTACGTGAGCTGTTCGAGCGGTGCGTCTACTAACGTGAGTACTTCGTCGCGCGTTAGCATTTCGCCAGTTATGATGCGCCGTTCATAGTTGGCGATTGCTTCTCGCATTACGAAGTGCCGACGATCGCTTTCTTCCTTAGCCACGATAGCTCCCTTTTTCTGCAAGCGGTTTGAGGCGTTTTGTCAGAGCGATGCAGGCAAAGCAGATGGCGATATCGCCGGGAACGGCTAGTACGAAGCAGTACAGCACAAGCGCGCCCAAAGAGAGGGGAGCTCCTATGACGAAATTGCTTATTAGGTAGAAGTAGACCATTCCCACAACGTATACAACTCCCAGTCCTGCAAAGCAGGCCGCAAGAAGCCGTTTGGTCGAAGGATGCGTAGCGCTGCCAGCTATGCGCGCTGTTAGATAGGTGCCCCCGCAGAATCCCAGCAGGTATCCGAAGCTGGGTTGCGCAAGGTAGCCAATGCCTCCTCCGCCAGCAAATATGGGGAGGCCTACAAGCCCGAGTGCCACATAGGAAACCACGCTGATCAGACCCCACTTCGGTCCAAGGAGCAGGCCCGCCAAGGTGGTGAAGAGGAATTGCAACGTAAACGGAACGACGGGTACGGGTACTTTAATAAATGCTCCGACGGCAATGAGCGCACAGAACAGCGCGCAGAGTACGAGTGCGCGCGTGCGGTTGTAAGAGGTTGCGCCAACCCTGCCGCGCGCTGCTTTGGCAATATTTTCGGACATAAGTGGTGAATACCTTTCTGTTGAGAGATTACCCCTGTGCTATGGCGGGTAGTACGATGCTAGAAGGATTGCTTCGCAGAAATGCCGACAGCCTTGCGGCCGATGCTGTTTCTTTGCTGCCGATGCTCCTGTTGGTAGGCGCATGGTAAGTCAAGCGTTTCTTCTCTGTCAACAGATGATGATTTTTAGGGTGACAATAAGGGCAAGGCATATCGAAAAAGCCCTGTCTCCGAATTGATATCCGAAGACAGGGCTTCCGTGCGCTTACGCGCAAGGGAGGGGTAGTCGTTAGGCGCGTGTTGTGCTTACGTCGCCGTAGAGAAGATGCTCGCGTGTTTTGTCGGGCAGTTCTATGACCAACTGGAAGTCAGGGGTTAGGTCGACTGCTCGTGCGCGGATTCGTTGACCATGACGCGTGATTACGATAGGTTGACCAAGCAAAAAGCAACGTTTGCGGTAGTCGTCGTAAAATGATTGATCGTCCAAGTGTTTATACAGATGCCAAAACCGTGAAAGAATATCGGCTACCAATTTGCTACGTAAGGGATCAGTATCCGTGGGACAGAGAGCTCCGGCTACGTCGGCTACATCGGAAGGAAAGCCCGCGCAAGGTGGTTTCACGTTTACGCCGATACCCAGTACCGCGTAATCAAAGCGACCTGATTCCATACCCAAGGCTCCTTCGGTGAGGATACCTGCTACTTTCCGTCCATCGCAGAAAATGTCGTTTATCCACTTGATGGTTGCTTTTCGGTTGGTCACTTCCTCGATGGCTTGAGCACAGGCAACGGCAGCGGCGGCAGTTAAATACGCCCCATCGTTGGCTTGCAGTGTTGGCCGCAATACGATGCTAAGATAAATGCCAGTAGCGGCGGGAGAGAAAAACGACTTACCACGCCGTCCCTTGCCGGCGGTTTGTTCCTCTGCTACCACTACGGTACCTTCGCGTGCTCCACCGACGGCAAGCTGCTGCGCTTCGGTGTTCGTGGATGATACGCATTTGCGTAGTACGATATCGAAAGGGTGGTGAGTGGGAAGGAATCGCTCGATACTCTCGGGCGATAGGAGGTCGTTTTCCTGCGAAAGGCGATATCCCTTATTTGTGGCTGCCGTAATCTCATAGCCCTCGTCACGCAGAGCGCAGACAGCTTTCCAGACGGCATTGCGGCTCACGCCCAATGATGCTGCCAGTTTTGCCCCGGATACACAATCACCTCGGTTTTCTTCAAGTAGGCGCAGTGTTTGGCTTTTCGTCGACATGAAGAATCCTTTCGTTGTCATGCGGCATAGTAGGTGAGATGCTTTAACTTTGTCAATGAATAATAAGAACTAAGGTGACAATGAGATACCAACTTTCACGAAATATATGCACGATAGACTTCCGTCATTGCCTTCCTGTGAGTTTCCTCGTAAAATAATCGCTATTGAACAATGTGTTCATTTTTGATCGACGTGTTTATTAAGGCTGAGAGCCTACGGTTATAGGGAGGAACGAATGGCAACTAGCGTCCTTGATGACGTTGTGGCGGCGAAGTTGCCCCTTACGCAATTGTCTTCGTCTAGTGCGGAGAATGTGGCGGTTCTTTCGGATTCCGAAGCCTCGGTTGCGCGCGGCGTTGTGCCAACGTGCGAGGATCGTCGTATCGTGCGTTCGAAAAAAGCATTACGAGGTGCACTTATTGCTCTTATGGAAGAACGGGGCTTCGATGCTATTACGGTAAATGATCTGTGCGCACGTGCCGATTTGAATCGTGGCACATTCTATAATCATTTCCATGACAAAGAGAATCTGCTGGCCACGTTTGAAGACGAGGTTATGCGCGATTTGGTTCAGTTCCAGGCCAAATTGCAAGATATGACGGTGCGCAAACTACTGGCATATCGTACTCGAAAAAAACCCTTACCATTTTTAGTGGAATTGTTTGACTACTTGCGCGAGCAAGGTGCGTTTCTGCATGCCGTATTAGGACCCGGAGGTGATGTGCGATTTGGTCCGCGTTTGCGTGATTCTATTTGCACGAATCTTATCCAATCCATTTTGCACGAGCGCTATCGCAGCGATCCCACGCCGTTTGTGGGTTACTATGTGGCGTTTTATGCAGAAGCCTACCTCGGAGTTATTTCGCGGTGGCTGGATACCGGCATGCAGGAAGGCTCGGAAGAGATGGCGCTTATCGCTATGAAGCTGTTCTTCATCAAGCCGGGAGACACTATCAAGTTATAGCTAGTTGGGCGTTTGCCCACAATCTATAGTAAGCGTATAAAGGAGAAGGTCATGGCGAGCGAGTCCATGAATGAGAACGAGAATAGCAACTTTGCGGAAACGCTGCATATTGGCATTGACGTGGGGTCAACTACGGTGAAGTTGGCTATTTTGGACGAAGCCCACAAAGTGCACTTTTCGGTGTATCGTCGCCATCATGCTGACGTGCGTGCCACCATTGTGGAGGTGCTGGAGGAGGCTTCGGCTGAATTTGGACACAAGGCCATGACCATTGCCATCACGGGTTCGGGTGGACTTCTGCTGGCTCAGTGGTTGGGCGTCGAATTCGTGCAGGAGGTTATTGCCTCAAAGACGGCCGTTGAGACGTTTATCCCCCAGACGGATGTAGCTATCGAACTGGGTGGCGAAGATGCAAAAATCATCTATTTCGATCAGGGCATCGAACAGCGTATGAACGGCACCTGTGCGGGCGGTACGGGTGCGTTTATCGATCAGATGGCTGTGCTCCTGAATACTAATGCGGGTGGTTTGAATGAGTTGGCAGCAAACAGTCAGACCATTTACCCTATCGCTAGTCGCTGTGGCGTGTTTGCTAAGACTGATGTGCAGCCGTTGTTGAACGAGGGTGCACGCAAAGAGGATATTGCTGCATCCATTTTTCAGTCGGTAGTTACTCAGACGATTAGCGGTTTGGCGTGTGGTCGCCCTATTCGCGGTTATGTAGCGTTTTTAGGTGGTCCTTTGCAGTACTTGCCTGAGCTGCGCAAACGCTTCTATCAAACGCTCGAACTTGATGAGGAGCATCGTATCGTACCCGAAGATGCTCACTTGTTTGTGGCAAGCGGTTGTGCCATGGCTGGTGCGATGAGCGAAACGGTAAAGGCTGAGCTTCTCTCTGCGGTACTTGATCGCTTGAAAAACCTCGGCGACATTCAGGGTTCCGAAGTCGTGCGCTTGCCTCCTCTGTTTAAGAGCGCCGACGATTACGCAGCCTTCTCAGATCGTCATGCAACCGAAGTTGTGCGTCGTGCTGAGCTTATGGATTACGAAGGTACTGCTTACCTGGGTATTGACGCTGGATCTACCACGTTTAAGGCGGCGCTTATAGGCGAGGATGGCTCACTTCTGTGGTCGCATTATGCCAGCAATAAAGGTGACGTGTTGGGTTGCGCAAAGGCGGCTCTTGCGAATCTTTACAACGACCTTCCGGTCAGTGCCGACACGGGTGCACGTCGCGTACGCATTGGGCACTCGTCGGTAACCGGTTATGGTGAACACTTGCTACTTGAGGCTTTGCGCGTGGACTCCGGCGAGATTGAAACGGTGGCCCATCTGCGAGGTGCGCAAGAGATGCTGCCGGGCGTAGAATTTATCCTCGACATCGGTGGGCAGGACATGAAATGTCTGCGGGTGAAGGATGGTGTCATCGACCACATCATGCTGAACGAGGCGTGTTCTTCGGGCTGCGGTAGCTTCATCGAGAGCTTTGCTACTGGTTTGAACCTTGATGTGGCTGAGTTTGCACAAACTGCCGTACGCGCCGAACGTCCCGTTGATCTGGGCAGCCGGTGTACGGTGTTCATGAACAGCCGTGTAAAGCAAGCGCAAAAAGAAGGTGCCACCGTGGGCGACATTGCCGCGGGTTTGGCTATCTCTGTTATTAAAAACGCATTGTTTAAGGTTATTAAAATTCGAGATCCGCACGATGTGGGTACGAAGGTTATCGTGCAGGGTGGCACGTTCCTCAACGACGCCGTATTACGTGCGTTTGAGCAACTTTCCGAGGTTGAGGCCGTACGTCCAGATATTGCTGGCAATATGGGTGCGTTCGGTGCGGCCCTATTGGCGCGTGATCGCTATCACTCTGCTGTTGCGCAAGGACAGCGCAAGGCAGAGGCTGGGGCAGCATGGAGTTCGGAGTTCGATGGAGTTTCTTCGCCTACTGAGGTAGGGTCGTCTCTGCTTTCCCTTGAGCAGATTGAGGCTCTTGCTCCCACGCATAAGACACTGCGCTGCAAAGCGTGTGAGAATCACTGCCTGCTTACGGTGAACGACTTTGGCATTGATGAGACGACCGGTAAGCGACGTCGGTTTATTACGGGCAATCGCTGCGAAAAGGGTGCGGGTACCCATGATGAGTCCAAGAATGTACCGAACCTTTATGAGTACAAATCAAACCGCTTGTTTGATTACGAGCCATTGACACCTAAGGCTGCTCCGCGCGGTTGCGTGGGTATTCCGCGCGCATTAAACTTGTACGAGAATTATCCGTTCTGGTTCACCTTCTTCACGCAGCTGGGCTTCAGTGTAATATTGAGTGATCCATCTACAAAGAAGACGTATGAGGCGGGTATTGAATCCATGCCTTCTGAAAGCGTGTGCTATCCAGCAAAACTCAGTCATGGCCACATTATGAACCTGCTGGACAAGAATCCCGATTTCATCTGGTTTCCCTGTAGCAAATGGGAACGTCAGGAAGATGAAGGCGCAGGCAACCATTTCAACTGTCCTATTGTGGCTAGCTACCCTGAGGCGTTGCGCTTGAACATTGATGAATTACGCACGTCGGATGCGCAGTTGCTCACTCCTTGGCTACCTTACGATAAGAAGGAGCATCTGAAGAAGCGCCTGTTTGTGGAGTTAGTGCAAACTCACCCCGATCTCATGGGGGATGGTCCTGTGCCGACGCAAGCCGAGATAGATGCCGCTGTCGAAGCAGCATGGGCTGAGGACGAAGCTTTCAAACGTGATATTCGTGCTAAAGGCGAAGAGACGTTGCATTGGATGGAGCAGACGGGAACGCACGGTATTGTGTTGGCTGGTCGTCCATACCACAATGACCCCGAGATTAACCATGCCATTCCTGAGCTGCTTACCAGCTTTGGTTTGGCTGTGCTCACGGAGGACTCTATCGCACACTTGGGCACGCTTGAGCGCCCCATTCGTCTGGTGGACCAATGGATGTATCATACGCGCCTCTACGCAGCGGCGAAGGTTGCAACTGAGCGTGCCGATCTCGATCTTATTCAGATGAACAGTTTTGGTTGTGGGCTCGACGCGCTTACGACCGATCAGGTACAGGAAATTCTTGAAGCTGCGGGCAAGGTGTATACCGTACTCAAGATTGATGAGGTGTCGAATCTAGGTGCGGCGCGTATTCGCGTACGTTCGTTGCTGGCTGCCCTGAAAGATCAGGCCGACGAGAGGGCTGAGGCCGATCGTATGCCGCGCGGCTGCCCCGCTGTCTCCTTCAACCCCGATACATTCATAGCTACGCCCGAAGCTGCCGTTGCTGCGCGGACGGGTGAGGTTGAAGGGGCCCTAGCTCAAAAGTTGGTTGTGAATCCGCCTAAGACGTTCGCCGAAAAGGCAACGCCCGGGGTGGTTGAGCGCATCCGTCAACGCGAGGGATCAACAACTGAGTTCCCGCGCGCGGTATTCACTCAGGAAATGAAGGATGCGGGCTATACTATCCTTTGTCCACAGATGGCGCCTATTCACTTTGAACTACTTGTTGAGGTATTCAAAAAGAACGGTTATAACTTCGAATTGCTTCCTTCGGTAGATCATGGTGCGGTTGATGCAGGCTTGAAGTATGTGAATAACGACATTTGCTATCCGTCTATTCTGGTTACGGGCCAGATTATGGAGGCGGTTATGTCGGGGAAATATGACACAGATAAGCTTGCTGTTATTATTACTCAGACGGGTGGTGGGTGCCGCGCTACAAACTATATTTCGCTCATTCGTAAGGCGTTGGCCGCTGTCGGTTTGTCTCATGTGCCCGTAATCGCTCTATCTTTCAAAGATTTGGGGGAGGAGAACCCAGGCTTTAAGGTAACGCCATCTATGCTGTTGCAAGCTGCCTATTCTATCTTCTATGGCGATCTGCTTATGATGACACTGTACCGCACGCGTCCCTACGAGCAGGAGGCGGGCAGTGCTACTCGTCTGTATGACCACTGGATGACTGTATGTAAGGGTCAGCTTGCACGTGGGTTAAAGCATCGCGAGTTCAAAGATACGGCACGTCGCATTGTGGAGGATTTCGACACGTTGCCGCTTGCTGGTGAGGGTTTAAAGCCGCGCGTTGGTGTGGTAGGCGAGATTCTAGTGAAGTTTCATCCCACGGCAAATAATCAGATTGTGAAGGTGATTGAGCGCGAAGGCTGCGAGGCTGTTGTGCCTGGCTTAGCTGAATTCTTCCTGTTTGGTATGGCAGGTGGTATTTTCCAGAAAGATCCGCTTGGTCGTCCGGCGAAGGGTGCTGTTGGTTCTCGGATTGGTATTTGGGCTATTGCTAAACTGCGCGCATCCGTAACGAAGGCGCTTGCAAATTCATCACGTTTTGAGCCTCCCGCAGATATCTACGAGCTAGCTGAGTATGCCAGCGAGATACTGTCTCTTTGCAACTCGATGGGTGAGGGGTGGCTGCTCACCGCGGAGATGGTGGAACTTGTACGCACGGGTGCGCCCAATGTAGTGTGTACGCAGCCGTTCGCCTGTTTGCCAAACCACGTGGTGGGCAAAGCTGTGATTAAGGAGCTACGACGCCGCTACCCCGAGAGTAATATCGTGGCGGTAGACTACGACCCCGGTGCCTCTGAGGTAAACCAACTCAATCGCATCAAACTGATGATAGCGGTGGCGAAATCGAACCTCGCCGAGAAGGAAGCCGAGGCCAAAGCTGCACGTAACCGCTTCGTTGAGGCTGGTCGCACCCGCCCTGTGCAGGAGGACGGCGGCGTGCTTGAGGTGCAAACCGAGCAAGTATAGCAATCGCTGAAGAAGCAAAAAGGGGCTGTATCAAAAGTGATGCAGCCCCATCGTTATTTTTCATAGCATAGTTGCGTCCAAGGCTCTTTCTTTTGATGGTATTGTAGTGTCTTTAGGTCACATAAATAGCTATTGATCAGGTAATATGATACAATTCACTTGTAGTTTAGACAGGAGGATTGTATATGCCGAAGCCTGTGTTTAAGCCTTGTATGCAACACCAGCCTATGCTGCTACCTCCCGATCTGTCAGATCTTATAGATGCCAATCACTTGGTTCGGGTTGTTGACTCGGTAATTGATGCTATCGACACCCAAGAGCTCTATGCGCTCTATCCTGGCGGCGGCACCAGTTCTTATGATCCGAAAATGATGCTTAAGGTTATCGTATATGCCTATACGGTCGATATTTACTCATCCCGCAAGATTGAAAGAGCAACAAAGGAAAACATTCACTTCATGTGGCTTTCTGGCATGACACCACTTGATCACATGACGATAAACCGCTTTAGAAGCGAGCGAATCCGTCCGGTGTTTGAATCGATCTTTACCCAAGTTGTTGGACTTTTAGCTGATAAAGGTCTCATCACGCTGGAGACATACTTTCTCGATGGTACAAAGATTGAAGCTAATGCAAACAAATACACCTTTGTCTGGAAGAAGTCTGTTGAGGGTTATCAGGCAAAACTTCGAGCCAAGGTGAGAGAGCACCTCGAAGAAATAGACCGTATCAACGAAGAGGAAGATAGGTTAGCCGAAGCTCTTCCCGAACCCGAAGAAGTAAGTGCAGAAGATATCGCCGAAGCTGCTCGGCGCATCAATGAAAAACTCAAAGCTCGCCCCAAAGACAAAGAACTAAAACGAGCAAAGAAGGCCTTCGAGCAAGATTATCTGGTGCGCGCTCGTCGCTATGAAGAACAGCTCGACGTATTCCAAGAGCGCAGATCGTTTTCTAAGACAGACAATGACGCCACCTTCATGCGCATGAAGGAAGACCACATGGGCAACGGGCAGCTCAAAGCTGCCTATAA
>JAEWYG010000230.1 GCA_023395755.1 Actinomycetes bacterium
CGCGTAAGCTCCCTCAACGGTAATAAGGCTAATGCTAAGATGTTTCGCCAACGCACGCTTTGAAGGTAGTTTGTCGTTTGCTGAAAGTACGCCTGTCTCAATATCGCGTTTAATGCATCGATAAAGATATCCGTAAAGGGTGTCTTCTCCCCGCTCGTCCAAGGGATACGTGAGCATATCAACACACCCTTCCTGCTGATTATCGGTCTTTACTCGAAGTAAAATACTCACTTCTTAGCTACTAAATCGATAACTGGATCTATTAATTCATTTCATTTTGAATATATTATCATAACCAAACATCCCCTATTCTCTCGCTCGGGAAAGGTATTACCCAAAGAAGATCGGGGTTAGTCTTATCCAAACAGCAAATGGCGCCATAGACTAGAACCTCGTCATCTTCCTCCTTTGCGGAAAATACCGAACACCGAAAGGTGCCCCCTCGTTCAGTATGCTACGATAGAAATATGTTCGAGAGAAAGGAGCCCTTCATGATCCTAGAAACATCTTGGTTCTCTTCCTTGTTTGTCGTTGTGGTATATCTGCTTTTTCTCCTGCTCATTGTGTGGGTTGCTTACCGAGTTATCAGAAAGGCCGTTAAAGACGGCATTCTCGACGCACGTGCCAATATCAAGGAGCTTGAAGAGTCACAACCTCACTCACCATACCCACCGGTTCCTCAGCCGTCCAGTCCTTCGGCACCACAGCCTCCTCGTTCATCTCTATAATAAAGCAACCCACTTCTGACACGCACTCTTATTGTTGGCATAGCATAAATCCTAGTAGCCTCGTGGGCGCCTAACCACGAGACACTGTCCATTGCGGCCTATCGATTCTCAATGCTTCCGATATTCTTCAGCTGAATAGAGATGAGGCCGTTAGGTGAGCTTACGAACTCGATAAATTCGGGATTTTGACCGTATTCAGCCGGAAACGTGATATCAATGCCGGTATCGGTACGAATCTTATGGCTCTTGGCCACCCTTTTGGCGGTTGCTTTCTCTACTACAACACGCTCGGGCAAAGCCTCCTCAGCCGCAACCTCATCGAAGCGTTTCTGCAAAGTCGGATCGTCGCGAAAGACTTCATGGCCCAATTCTTCAGGATATACTTCGTCGGAATCTGCTGCGTTTTCAGCCACGTATGCCTTTGCTTTTGACACTGCCACAGCAGAATTAGCACCGTATTCTTCAGCCACTTCTTCAACGATGCGTGTAACGGTGTCAAACACCTCTTTACCCGATGCTTCCATGGAGCATTGCAGTAAGCCATCGGGTATAAGCCAACGCTCCTCGCCTGCTATCTCACGCGCTTTATCGCAGAATACCACGCTGAGACTACCAGCCTCAATAACCGCGTAAGACTGCATTTTCTGCGAAGGATTCGGCAAAATAGCATGATGACGCGCCACCTCTACACGTGTGCCACCCTCCTCGCCGCGGCCAACCTCATGCATGTACGCCTGCCTGCTTTCAAGCAACATCAACGCGAAATAACGCTTACCCCGCGCTTCATAGGAAGCGTTCATCTCTTCATCGGACATCTCGCGTACCGTAGGGTCGGGGTCACCCTCAAACTCAACCACTAAAAGGTCGGTGGATGGTGTTTTCTCCATACGACCCAATTCGCCAACCATAAACTCTGCGACCTGTACAGACAAATCACGAAACTCGCGCTGACCACGAAAGTAGGAACGTAATTCCTCTGCAAACAGGCTATTTTCCGCAAACGATCCGCGTTTGTTATCAATGTTGGTAAGCGCCTTACGTGCAAGGTTGGTCACGTAACGTTTGGCATTCTTGCTGGACAGGTCAAGCTCTTCTTCGGAAAAAACGTTGACGCATGACACAAAATCGAAGACGTGCAGGATAGCATGGGTAATTTTCATAGGATTATCGGGCCTCCGCCGGGTTCCACGTATTTTTACGAACGATTAGAATAACGGAAGCCAGGCGACACTTACGCAAAGTTCAGAGAATTCGCAAAGCGAAGGTGATCGCTTAAATCTTTCAATTACAGGATTTTCCGTTTTTTTAAGATACGGTATTGCATGGTTTCAGACAAAGACACTTGCAATCTTATAAATCCAGCGTTGTAAAGTCTATGTGTGATTCACGATTAATCAGCTCAAAACGACTCAGTCAATCTTTGCCTATCTGCTTTGCCCAGACAGCGTCTGCTGCTGAACGGGCGTAAGACCGTCGATATAGTTCTTCATTTCCTGGTAGTTCATAAGCTTCCCCTTTAGCTTCCGCGCAAAGCACACTACCGTTAGTGAACCGATTATACCTGCGTACCCACCAACTCAATACCACGATCGAAGGCCACAAGCGTCCGATAGCGCTCACTGGTCAACGCGAGCTCATCCGGCGCACCGTCCAATTCGACACGACCATTCTCAACGAATACCACTCGATCCATCAGCGACACCCCAGCCAGATGATGGGTAATCATAATAACCGTCTTGCCCTCCAAAGTTGCAAACACCGTTTCTAAAAGTGCGCGTTCAGTAAGCGGATCCAAACCAACGCACGGCTCGTCCAAGATAACCACCGGCACCTCTTGCAATAGCACACGAGCCAGCGCAATACGATGACGCTCACCACCCGAAAAACGCATACCGGCTTCGTCGACCATCGTGTGGAGGCCCGCTGGCAAACGCTCGACCATCTCACGCAGACCTACCTTTTCAAGCACGCTCCACACTTGCTGCTCGCTTGCCTCGGGTCGACCTAAACGCAGATTTTCCAACAACGTCATGTTGAACAAGTACGTACACTGCTGAATAACACCGATGAAGCGAGGAGCATCGTTGTGTAACCTACAGGTCAAGACACCGCCAAGCGTCACACTACCCCGATCGGGCGTAATATCGCCGCGAAGAAGCGTTGCAAGCGTACTCTTCCCCGCCCCGCTGCGACCAAGAATAGCCACTTTTTCGCCTTGAGCCACCCTCAGGCTTAAGTCCTCAAGCACCTTGCGCTCTGTGCCAGGATAGCGGTACTCCACCCGATCAACGCATAGGTCAAGAGGATGTTGTGGCGCACAGGTATCCACGGCCGGCTCATCATCAGACACAAACGGCAAGTCATTCAGTCGCGCAATCGAATCGGTATAAGCAAAGGCATCAACCGCCGCTGAGGATAATGGCGAGAACGCTTCAATCAGTGGGAAAAAGCCCAGCACCACCGCTGCAATCCAATTTGCAGTGTCCCTGTCACCACCGCCGAACGCCCCGTCAGCCCAAACAAGCAGAAGTACAGCCACAAGAGCAAACACCACCTGCACCACTACGTCGCGGCGCCGAGCGAATCGGTCTTCGGCAACCGCAATCTTCTTCATGGCGCTTGCCGACTCCCGATAACGTTGCAAGTACTCGTCGCCGCGGCCAGCAAATACCCAGTCGGATACACCCAGCACGTTGTCGGTAAG
>JAEWYG010000240.1 GCA_023395755.1 Actinomycetes bacterium
GTTCACAGAGGGCATCCTTTCTCTCACAGCAAACCCGCCTCGAAGTGGGAGGGTGTTCGAATAACTTTGAGTATAACAGAGCCCTATGAAGGATATCCTTCGCTTTTGGGTGAGGGGTTTTGCTGCTTGCTTCTATGAGTGCGTCCTGCCGCTGGGCGGCGCTTTGGCTCAGGGATTGCTGCGGTAGTGGTATCATGGTGCGCCACATTGCGAATAGCTGGAGTCGAGTAGGGTAATGAGACTGCTCTTTGGTGTCGAAAGAGAGGAGCGCATGAGCAAGCGAATTACATGGCGTGCGAATGCGCTCATCTGTATCATCATCATCCTCGGCTTCTCGCTGACCTCCTACATTAGCTACCACTCAAATCGTGAAGCGTTCGAGCAGGATGCTGAACGTGTTTCGATACTCACGTCTGAGGGTATTGCTAGTGAAATAAATACGCAATTTAATCGACCTATCGACGTGTCTCTCACCATGGCTAATGACAGCCTGCTTAAGGGATATCTCAATTCCGAACAAAGCCATATATGTGACAGTTCCTACGAGGAATCTCTTCGCGAATATCTTGAGGCATATCGTGAAAAATATGGCTTTGATTCGGTTTTCTTGGTTTCCTCTGCCACAAAACGTTATTACCATTTTAATGGTATTGATCGTACACTTGATCGCGGTAATCCTGAGAATAACTGGTATTACGCATTCCTTGACAGTGCAGATGAATATGCGCTTAATATTGACAACGACGAAGCGACAAATAATGAGATAACGGTATTCGTAAACTGCCGCATTCTTAACGATGATGGCAGTACCCAAGGTATTGTTGGGGTAGATTTTAGAATCGATAATCTGCGTGCATTATTTTCCGAATACGAGAAGCAGACAGCTACGAGAGCCTACCTGGTAAACAGAGATGGTTTTGTAGAGGTGTCAACCGATATCCGAGGTGAAGAGAAGGCCAATCTGTTCGCTGACAGTGCTTTTTCGGGTTCAAAAATCCAAGCCCTCGACTCAAGCGGTCAGCGTCAGAGTTCGTGGTATTCTTCTTCTCGAGGGTCGGGCTACCTTGTTTCTCAATATATGCCCTATCTTAATTGGTCGCTTATCGTTGATCACGACACCTCTGAACTTGATGCTCAGATAGCGCAGCAATTTGCTGTAGCTATTTTTGTTATTACTGTAGTAATAACGCTTGTGTTGGTAGCAACAACAAGCATTTTTCGCCGCTACAATAGACTGATGGTCCAGCAAGCGGCCGCAGTCGAGCAAGAACGCAAGACGGTTTTTCAGGAAGCTGCCGAACAGTTGTACGATAATATTTACGAGGTAGATGTCACCCATGATTGCGCAGCCAACGATCAGGCGCAACGCTACTTTGAAAGTTTTGGTGCTAAGCCAGAGACTCCTTTTAGCGAGGTTCTCGTTCTTCTTGCTAGGCATCAAGTTAAAGAAGAGTTTCGCCAGCAGTATCTTGAAATGTTTCTCCCTGAATCGGTTCTTGCTGCTTATCGACGCGGTGAGGTTCAGCTAGTTTTCGATTTTCCGATGACAACTGACGGCGAAAACTACTCTTGGGCACGTATAAACGCTCATCTGTTTATCTGGAGTGAAGATAATTCGGTTCACATGTTGGTGTATCGCCAGAACATCGATGAAGAGAAACGTCGCGAGCACGCTATGATCGAGCAAATGCAGCGAGATCCTCTTACGGGGCTCTATAATAAAGGGGCGACGCAAGAACGCATTCACACCTTGTTGGCAGAGATGACCCATGAACCTTTTGCCTTCCTCATACTGGACATTGATGATTTTAAGTCGGTTAACGATCGCTTTGGGCATGGTGTTGGTGATGCGGTGCTTTCCGAGTTTGCCCAAATTGTGAGCGGACAATTTCACCACGAAGATGTGGTTGGCCGCATAGGTGGCGATGAGTTTGTTGCGTTTGTGCCGATGAGCGGTGTTTCTGAAGCGAAAAAGAAGGCAACTGAATTAATGGAAGCCCTTTGCAAAGATGTTGTTACCGATAGCGGCGTGTGTCGTCTTTCAGCAAGCTTAGGCATTGCTTTGACGCCGCCTCATGAGCGTGATTTTGAGACGTTGTATCGACACGCCGACCGTGCGCTTTATCGTGCCAAAGCCTTAGGAAAGAACCGGTTTGTAATTGATGGCGATCGGTTTTTTGATGACGACGATAAGAATGAATAGGGTCTTGCGCCTAAAGTTTTGAATTGTTATACTAGACAAGTTGTTTACTCAAGCGGGGGGAAACCCTCCACCTGATTCGGCGCTTTGGTAGCTGATGGGTTGCTCGAATAATGAAACCGTAAAGCGGTTTTACTATGAGAATGCGAACCCGTTGCCTGACTGAGGCGGCGGGTTTTTCATTGAAGCGCGCAAGCGCGGAAGATTAGGAGGTGAGCGCGATAGCTGCTCAGGAGCCACGGCTCAACGAAGAAATTACGGTTCGCGAATGCCGTTTGATTGGTTTTGACGGCGAGCAGATGGGCATTTACGTTACGGCAGAAGCCCAACGTGTCGCTGATAATGAGGGACTTGACCTCGTGGAGATCGCGCCTAACGCCGATCCGCCAGTTTGTCGCATCATGGACTACGGTAAGTTTAAGTATGATCAAGAAATCAAGGCCAAAATGGCCCGCAAGAATCAAAGCAAGATCGAAACCAAGGAAATGAAGTTCCGTCCGAAGATCGATGTGGGCGACTATACTACGAAGAAGAAGCATGTTGTTCGCTTCCTCGACGCAGGCAACAAGGTTAAGATCACCATTATGTTCCGCGGTCGTGAAATGGCGCATCCGGAGCTGGGACTTACTATCCTCGAGCGTCTGGCCGACGATCTGAAGGAAACGGCAATCATTGAGAGCCAGCCCAAGATGGAAGGCCGCAATATGCACATGCTCATCGCCCCTCTGCCTTCGGTAGTTGCGGCGAAGAAGAAAAAGGAAAACGAGAAGAAGGAAGCTGAAGGGAAGGACGAAGAGAATGCCTAAGATGAAGACCCATCGCGGCACCGCAAAGCGATTCCGCGTCACCGGTTCTGGCAAGATTATGCGCTCCAAAGCGTTTAAGAGCCACATCATGACCAAGAAAAGCCAGAAGCGTAAGCGTAATTTCCGCCACGAGACCGAAGTCGCGAAGTCTGACCAGAAGGTTATTGCTCGCAACCTCGGACTTCGCTAGTAAAGGAGTGATCTGATATGCCTCGTGTCAAGCGTGCAGTTAACGCTCACAAGAAGCGTCGTACCGTTCTTAATCGTGCAAAGGGTTACTATGGTGCGAAGTCTCGCTCCTATCGTGCTGCTAAAGAGCAGGTACAGCATTCGCTTCAGTACATGTATCGCGATCGTCGCAACAAGAAGCGCGATATCCGTCGTTTGTGGATTACTCGCATTAACGCAGCTGCCCGCATCAATGGCCTGAGCTATTCTTTGTTCATGAACGGCCTGAAGAAGGCTGGTGTCGTGCTGGATCGCAAGGTGCTCTCCGACATGGCTATCAACGATCCTGCCGCTTTTGCTGCTGTGGTTGAGATTGCCAAGAAGGCCCTGTAAGTTCACAGGTTGCTTGTAGGATAAATGAAGGCTCCGCGTGCGGGGCCTTTTTTGTTGTTGTTCGAATGTGTATATAAAGAGTAAAGCGCTTCCGGTTTAGAGGAAAGCGCAAAGGAAATAGCTGATATTTATAGAGGGTAAGAGGCTGGGTGCTATTGTGTATTTAGGCCCGAGAGTAGGCGGGTTCAATTTCTTCGTCAAGCTCGTAGTCGATGTGGCACAGGTCATCAACACCCGTAAGAGTGCGGGTGAGGTAGGCTTGGGCAACTTCACGTGCGGTGCCGTGCGCCTTAGCAATAACTTCGATACCTGCGCGACAAAAGACGTTTGCCACATCGTATTCGATGGTATTTACAATAAGTACATCTACACCGAACTCATCGAATAACGATGCAAGCTTTTGTGCGGGCATGCCGGGGTTTGGCATGTTCTGGCAGTCGACAATAACGCCACATTCGACGTTATAACACATATAGCTTGAGCACTGTCCGAAGCGTGGTGCAACTTCTAGGCCCTCACTTGCCACTGCAATTCTCATGGGCCTCCCTTCCCTTTTGTTTGCGCGCCTAACAATAGCCTGTTTGCTGTATTTCTCGTCTGCTCTTTCGCCCAACGGGTAAAAATAGTAAGCTGAACGACATGGATAATGAAAACATATTAAGTTGCGATGTTGTTGTCGTTGGTGCGGGCGTTGCTGGTGCCGCCTGTGCGCGTGAGCTTTGCCGCTACCAAATTAATACGGTGGTTTTAGAAGCAGGCAACGACCTTGCCTGTGGTGCCACTCGCGCCAACTCCGGCATCGTGCATGCTGGCTACGATCCGGCCCCTGGCACGTTGAAGGCGTTCTACAACGTGGAGGGATCACGTTTGTTTCCCCAATGGGCAGACGAGTTGGGGTTTTCCTATCAACGCAACGGGTCGCTGGTGTTGGCGTTTTCTGATGATGATTTGAAAAGCGTGCGTGGGTTGCTGGCGCGTGCTGTGGCAAATGGCGTGGCAGGAGTGAGGGAACTTTCGGCCGACGAGGTGCTTGCTCTTGAGCCTAAGGTGAATCCGAACGTGCGAGGGGCATTGCTGGCTGAGACAGGGGCTATTTGTGACCCTTATGCCGTAACGCTAGCTTGTATGGAACAAGCTGTAAGGTACGGTGCTCGGTTGCGGTTTAATGAGCGAGTGTGTGAGATTGAACGTTTAGCGTTGTCTGACGAGGCTTCTTCGAATACTCCGCGTTATGAAGTAATGACGGAGTCGGGAATGTGTGTGGCGGCCCGTGCGGTTGTGAATGCCGCTGGCGTATTCGCCGATGAAATAAATAACTTAGTAAGTAAACAGGTGCTTCATATTATTCCTCGTCGTGGGGAATATCGCTTGTACGATTCTGACTTTGGGGCGCTGTTCTCTCATACGATATTTCAGGCTCCCTCGCATGCAGGTAAAGGTGTATTGGTGGCTCCAGATGTTTACGGTAATCTTTTAGTGGGCCCAAACGCCGTTGATCAATCGAGTAAGACTGACGTGTCTACGACAAGGGAGGGGTTGAATCAGGTGCTTGAATCGGCCCGTAAGACGTGGCCAAGCATTACCTCACGCGGTACGATTACGAACTTTGCAGGGTTGCGCGCTTCTTCGGAGGCGGGCGACTTTGTTATCGGGCAACCGAGTGATGCACCTGGTTTCTTTAATGTTGCTTGTTTCGATTCCCCTGGTCTTACCTCGGCACCTGCTGTGGCGGTGGACATAGTAAATCAGATCGTGGAGTTGCTTGGTGTTTCAGAACGTGTTGATTTCGATGCATATCGAAGCGTGAGAGTGCCGTTTGCTTTTATGGACGAAGAGCAGCGTGTTCGTGCTATCGATACTGATCCACGAGAAGGACACGTGGTGTGCCGATGCCGTAAGGTTACAGAAGCCGATATTGTCGCAGCTTTGCATGGACCGGTGCCAGTGCTATCGCTGGACGCGTTAAAGTGGCGTACGGGTGCAACTATGGGTCGGTGTCATGGTGGCTTCTGCTTACCTGAGACTGCGAAGATTGTGGCAGCTGAATTGGGTGTATCTCCCGATGAATGGGATAAGCGGGGGCTTGGTTCGCCCCTTGTTGCTGCAGCGCGATCTGATTACGTGGAACTTGCACGCAAAGAAGAGCTTTCGGAGCGGGATATGGTCGCTTCCCCTGTTTTTAACGCATCGCAATTAAACGTTTATGATGTGGTAGTGGTGGGTGGTGGCGCGGCTGGCATTGCGGCTGCACTCGCTGCAGCGCAGGGTGGGGCCCGGGCTGTTTTGGTGGTAGACCGTGAGGCGAAACTTGGCGGTATTTTAAAGCAGTGCATACACAACGGTTTTGGTTTACACCGTTTTAGTGAAGAACTAACCGGCCCTGAATATGCTTCTCGCGAGATCGCTGCACTAACCAAAAAGAGTTTATTTTCTATGGATGAGGAACGGTCAGGTATTGCTGTTATGACTGACGCCTCGGTATTGTCGGTAGATCCGCCCGATGAGGGTGGTATGTTGTGCGTGCATATAGTTGGAAGTGTGGGGAATTGTACTGCGCACGCCCGAGCCGTTGTGCTTTCGACTGGATCGCGTGAGCGTGGGCAAGGTGCGCTTTGTATGGCAGGGGATCGTCCGTCGGGCGTATTCTCGGCTGGTAGTGCGCAGAATTTTATGAATCTACAGGGAAGCCTACCGGGACGTCGTGTTGTTATTCTGGGCTCGGGCGATATTGGCCTTATTATGGCGCGACGCTTGGTGTCTCAGGGGGCTGAAGTGGTAGGCGTTCACGAGCTTATGCCTTATCCGTCGGGTTTGCGCCGTAATGTTGTGCAGTGCCTCGATGATTTTGGTATTCCCTTACATTTGAGCAGTACGGTCACACGTTTAGAGGGCTCGGGCCGCCTTGAGGCGGTGTATGTGTCACGGGTTGATCCTGATACGCTTGATCCTATACCTGGTACCGAGCAACGTGTTGCGTGTGATACCTTGCTGCTATCGGTGGGATTAATTCCTGAAAATGAGATAGCGAAGACGGCAGGAGTGACGCTCGATACGGTGACGGGTGGTGCGCGTGTGGACAATCGATGTGCCACCGAAGTGCCGGGTCTGTTTGCTTGTGGCAATGCTCTACACGTTCACGATTTGGTAGATCATGCATCGGCTGAAGGCGAAGTTGCTGGAGCTGCTGCCGCCGCTTACGCACGCAAAATGGCGAGTAGTATGGATATGAGGGTTGATGACTCTCTTGATGTGGCGTTTAGCGGTTCAACGGTGGGCTTCGAGGGAGGTTTTGGGCCAGCGTGCATGGGGGCAGTGCCTCTGCGGGCGGGTGAGGGCGTTCGTTATGTCGTACCGCAGGCGCTCGAAACATCTATAGGTCCCAACGAGCAGATTACGCTTTCACTGCGTGTATCCGATGCACTGCATGAGCCCCGTTTCTTTGTTGAGGGCATTGCGCACGATGGTTCAGTGAGTCTGATTAAAAAGGCTAAGACCTTGGTGGCAGTGCCTGCCGAGATGGTGCAGATTACTCTTTCTGGTGTTGAAGTAGCTCGGTTCAGTTCGTTGCGCGTGCGTGCGATGAGCTGTGCGGAAACGGGTACCAAGCGTGGCCCCTTGCCTTCCGCCGACCTTGTGTCGCCTTCGCCGTCCGAGTTGGTATAGGGAGAGGATGCTTGATGCAGCAAGCTATTGAGGTTGTTACCTTTACATGTGTCTGCTGCCCACTCGGGTGCTCGCTTGAAGTATGCCTCGACGCGCGCGGTGGTGTTGTTGAAGTAACGGGTAATACATGCAAACGAGGTGCGTTGTATGCCACTCAAGAGGCAACGGCTCCGGAGCGTATGGTTACGGCTGTTGTCCCGGTGGCCGAGTGCTTCGAGCCTGTTAGCGTCAAGACTGCGTCTCCCATACCTAAACAGTGTATGGCTGAGGTTATGCGGGCGTGCCGTGCCCTGAAGCTTACTGCGCCAGTTGCGGCAGGCGACGTTCTTATTGCCGATGTTTGCGGAACAGGTGTAGCGATTGTTGCCACGAAAAGCGTACCATGAGCATTTGTGTGGTAGAGCAAATATTTACGTCGCATGAATGTGATGTGAAGAGTGCATAATGGAGGAAGATACTGGCATGATGGCGAAAGAAAAGGTGTGTGAAGCGCAGCAGCAAGACGAGACTTCTGAGCTTATAGAAGGGCGTCATGCTCGCATTATGGGGACGGCCATTGTTGCCGTGGGTATGCTTGTGTTAATTTTTACTGCCGCAGCGGCAGTGTTCTTCTTACTGGCTGAATTGTTGCAGGGGGAGTGGCTTCTTGTCGCCGGTGTGACACTTGTTCTTGTTGGCCTCGTGTGGGCTGCAAATCGCTTGGTACGTGTGGCAGCCAATCAAAACAAGGATCCTTTGGGGTAGGGTGGCCCCGACGCGCAATACAATTTGCATTGTATTGCGCGTCGGATTAAATTACTACCCTCGACGATTGCGCTGTTTGGCTACCGCGGCACGATGTGCACGGCCGGGACGTAGGTCGCTGCCTCCGTTTGACGATCTGGTGGAAGTCTGACGCTTTGCTTGTGTCTGTCTCTGCTGAGGTTGTCCACTGTTTAACGAAGCTCCCTGCTTGCCGCTTTGATTTGTAGGGCGCTGCCGGTTAGGCTGAGACCCACTGTTTCCGGCTGGTTTCTTCTTGCGCTTTGAAACATTATTTTGCGAAGGGGTAGTTTTTTCCTCGGTTGCTGCTTCGCGAGCTTTCTCTTTGCGTTTTTCGCGCTTTGCCATTTCACGCGCGGCTTGCGCAATATCAGGATCGCGTCGTGCATTACTTCGTGTTGCGCGTGAAGCGGCCTCTGCTTCGGCTTCGTTTGCGTCAAAACTGGCTATTTCCATTTCAGGAATATTACGTTTGATGAGCTTTTGGATATCGCGTAGGGCTTCTTCTGTTTCTGGGCTAACGAACGAAATCGCCCAACCTTCTTCTCCTGCACGTCCGGTACGGCCGATGCGGTGTACATAGTCCTCGGGTTGTGTGGGCAGGTCATAGTTGATTACGTGGTCGACATTTTCAACGTCAATGCCGCGTGCCAGTACGTCGGTGGCTACCAGTATGTTGGTGGTGCCATTAGTGAAGTTGTCTAAGGCGCGACGGCGCTGGTTTTGGCTGCGATCGGAGTGAATAGCCTCGGCCGTATAACCCATGCGCTTTAAGCGACGGCAGGTGGAATCGGCCCGACTGCGTGTGCGGGTGAATACGATAATGCGCTCCGCACCTTTTTCGTTTAGTACTGCCTTAAGTAGTGCTGGTTTCAATGCCTGCGGTGAGCGCACAATGAACTGTTCAACAGTGTCTGCTGTTTCCCCCTTATGTGCAACCTCCACCATGGCGGGGTTGTGTAGTAGTTTTCCGACGTTCGACATAATAGAGCGGTCGATGGTTGCAGAGAAGAGAAGTGTTTGTCGTGTGTCGGGTGTAGCGCCGATAATTTTCTTCATTGCGGGCCAGAACCCCATGTCCAACATGCGATCGGCCTCATCTAGCACTAGTACGTTTACGTTGCCGAGGCGTACGGCGCCCTGCTCCATCAGATCGACTAGACGTCCTGGGGTGGCAATGAGTATATCAACACCGCGCTTTAATTGACGAATCTGAGGCTCGTAAGACATGCCCCCAACAATCGTGAGAATACGGTGATGGGTGGCGGTGGCGATGGAACCGCATACCTCGCCAATTTGCTGAGCCAGTTCACGTGTGGGGGTAACAACTAGCATGAGTGGTCCTTGACCGCTCTGCGCGTGGCTCAATTTATCGAGTGAGGGTAGCGAGAATGCAGCCGTTTTTCCCGTGCCGGTTTTGGCAGCGGCAATAAGGTCGCGCCCTTCTAATACCAAGGGAATAGCTTGCTCTTGCACGGGAGTGGGGTCAGTGTAGCCCAGACGTGCTACAGCGTCCAGAGAGGTGGGGGAAAGCCCCAGTTCATTGAATTGCGTCATGCTTATCGGTTCGTTCCTTTCGGGAAATAATACTGGTAGGTTCATGTAGGTAACTTGATGGTTGTCAAGGGGGGGATAAAAGAGGAACTTTCTTAGCGTATATGCGCGGGTTTTCCTCCCCAGTAAAGACGTGCAAAGTGTTTTTTGCGGAGTGGATCATGAGGGTTTTTGGGGTGTGCTGTCAAATCAAGGGTAGCTCGAGCAATGTCGCGTGCGGCATCGGGCTTGCGTAGAAAGCTGCCATTCACCAGCATGGCTCGGATGCTTTCGGGATTGCTGTTTATGTGACCCAAGGTATCCAATAATTCGCGGGCCGTGGTTACATGCATGGCAGAACCGGTTGCAGTGAGCATGTTTACAT
>JAEWYG010000078.1 GCA_023395755.1 Actinomycetes bacterium
GCTCCGGGAAACTCCTTCGGACTATTAGATTGGGGTCGCGGGGTGTGGACACGCGACAACACCTGGTTCTGGGCAGTAGCCCAAGGCTGGCAGGACGGTAAAGGTGGGTCAGAGCCAGGCTCGCATCGCTTCGGTTTAAATTTGGGATACGGCTTTGGAGATACCTCGGCTGCATCGGAAAATATGCTTTTTGTTGATGGTGTGGCTCACAAGCTTCATCGTGTCGATTTCGGTGTGCCCGAAAAGGTGGGATTGCGAGATGCTTGCAAGGTGGCCGACCGTTTTGATCTTTTGAAAGCTTGGCATGTCACCGATGATCAGAACCGTCTTGACCTGGTGTTTACACCGTTGCTCGATCGCGCTGACTTTATGGATTTTGCTCTGATTCGCACTGACCAACATCAGGTGTTCGGTCGATTCGACGGAACAGTCGTGCTTGATGATGGAAGCCCCTTTAGGGTGGTAGGTCTTCAGGGATCAGCTGAAGTCGTTCATAATGTTTACTAGCAAGAAAGCCCACTAAACGGTGGGCTTTCTTGCTATGAGTATGCCGAGCATGGGCGATAACTTTGCGGTGAAAGCTTGCGTTGTTACGCTAGACTCCTTCTGCTTCGAAGCGCTTTTCGAGAGCTTCTTGGTGAATGCTATACTGCAAGGCCATTTCCTTTGCTACGCGCCCACTTTTCACCAGTTCAAACAGGCTTTGATCCATCGTTCGCAT
Source organism: Actinomycetes bacterium (assembly GCA_023395755.1). Lineage (GTDB taxonomy): Bacteria > Actinomycetota > Coriobacteriia > Coriobacteriales > Eggerthellaceae > Gordonibacter. The sequence continues at coordinate 722 of JAEWYG010000078.1, forward strand.
ACCCGCTGCTCCGTTGGCCGCGATGACGCTATCAATCTGATGCGTTTTCTCTTCACGAATAAGGTTACGAATGGCGGTATTGGCAAACATAATTTCAAAAGCTGGTGCAGCCCCTCCGTCTATAGTGGGCACCAGTTGCTGGCTAACAATGGCTTGAAGAACCATAGAAAGCTGGATGCGAATTTGGCGCTGCTGCGAAGCGGGAAACGCATCGATTATGCGGTCGACCGTGCTGGAGGCACCGGTGGTGTGGAGGGTGGATAGAAGCAGTTGCGCCATTTCAGCCGCAGTCACCGCGGTGCCGATGGTGTCATAGTCGCGCATTTCGCCAAGAAGAATAACGTCGGGTGCTTCGCGCATGGCCGAACGAAGTGCCTCGCCGTAGCTGGCTACGTCGGTGGGTACCTCGCGTTGCGTTACGATGCAGCTGCCATGCTTGTGCACATATTCAATGGGATCTTCCATGGTAATGATATGCCCTGTGCGTTCATGATTGAGGCGGTTTACGATACAGGCAAGCGTTGTCGATTTGCCTACGCCAGCGGGGCCGGTAACGAGCACCAGGCCTTTTTGTAGTTGAGCAAGACGCAGCACTTCTTCGGGAATGCCTAGTTCTTCCGGGTTTGGCAGCCCGAAGGGAATTACGCGAATAACCGCACCAAGCGAACCGCGTTGGCGGAATACGTTAGCTCGGAAGCGGCCGATACCCGGAAGGGCGAATGAAAAATCGTCATCGTGATTTTTGTTATCGAAGAAGAGTTGCATGCTGCGACCTGATACTTCGTAGATTGCGCGCACAAACGCTTCCGTATCGGCGGGTTTGAAGGGGGGCGTGTCAAGGCGCACTTGCCGACCGCTCGTCTCATAGGTTAATGGAAGCCCAGCGACGATAAAAACGTCGGATGCCTTTGCATCGACCATCTCTTGTAAGAGTCGTTCCAGCTTCATTGTGTCTCCTATCGTGTTTGAGCGGTGCCCGCCCATAGCTTCTCGCCTGTGTTTTCGTTGACCCACTGTGTCGTTGCTTTCCATGAGATTATTTCATAGGTTGCATTCGTGCGGATTTCTAAAGCAATCGCAAGGGTACGACCACTTTGAGCCGTAAACGTTGCGCTGATGATGTTGTCGTCAAGGTGTGCATTGTCGGGCAAAACGAGCTTTACCGCAGCGAGGGCTGCATCCAAGTTGCCCTTCGATTCCCTTACGTCAAAAAGAACACGGTCGATTTCGGCGACAAGACCTTGAGCAGCGGCTTCATTAGCGTAGGTGTCTTCGGTAAAGGAGGCTTGTTTTTCTGCAGCAGCGTATGTTGCTTGTGCGGTAGTAACAGCCAATGCCCCCAGAACAGCCAAAAATAATACTATGACCAGGGTAAATAAAGTAATGGGACCTATGCGAACCGACCCTTTGGGGCTACTCATGGTCGCACCTCCACATTCGACGTGTAACGAGACGTGCTTACGTTATAGAGTTCCTTCCCCTTCAGGAATACCGAAATATGTGCGGTATGATACACACCTGCTGTACTAGTCTGAGATTGTACCGTGCGAACTACCTGGTAAGTAACCGCGCTGGCTTTGTCGGAAAGCGTATCGATATCTACCAGTTCGCCGTCGACAAAGGCGTAGGTGTTCTCAACATCACTGCTTTCGGGATAGGCGGCAAAGGTTTCGGCATCGTTCGAGGCGAGGATGATGGCGCAGGAAAGCTGTTGAGCTTCCACCCCTCGCTCGTGCGCGCTGATCATAAGTGGCATTACTACCGCGAGGGCCGCCACCATAAATGCCAGCAATACCAGCGCCTCTACTATAAAGGCGGCGCCGTGCCAGGGGCGACGATCGCGCACAGCAGTGCTTGAGAGAGAAGTAGGCATCAGGAACCTCCTCGTACGCTGCGGAGGGCAACCGAAGTAGAGCCCTGATCGGTGTGTACGGTTAGAAGGCTATTTTCGTAGGTGAAATCGAAACGTTCGGATGCGACGATTTGCCGTGCCTTTTGGGGTGTGAATGCCGAATCAGCGCGCGCATATTCCTCCACGATGGATCCCTGATAGCGATATAGTCGTGTTTCGTAGTTGCCGCTATCGAGTTGTTCGGTTAATACGAGGGCTAGCCCCTCAGGTCCTGTAGCTACTCCGACAGCATCGGTGGCATCATTCATACGGATGGAATTGGTGATAAGTGAAAGGCCGAGTCGGGTTTCGTCGGAGGAAGATCGCACGTTGTTCACTGCGCGGTAGGTATTGGTTCCTACGAGTAAGGCTATAAGCATAAATAATGCCAGTACGGCGAATAGCAGCGTGACGAATACCCTACCGTGCCCGTTGTTCGTGCGAAGGGGGGCCTGTTTAAACCGAGCGGCTTGGACTAAGGTTTGTGTGATGTTGGCATCTTTTTTCATTTTGAAAGCACCACTACGTTAGGCATAACATTGTCTGCGAATACCTCGTAGGTAATGGCGTAATCGCCGTGATTGACTACGAGCCCATAGTTTTGTTCTAGATAGGGAAGCGACGAAGGATAGGATCCTTCTATAGCGCAGCATTGTTTTGCGCTGTTCATAATGGCGTTGCGGACCGACAGCTCTCCTTGTTCGCGCAGTGTTGCACCGATAAAATGGTAAGAGACCCAAATAAGAGCAATCACTGCAACAAGGGCAAAAAGCCCTATCATGCGCCTGCGTGTGCGCTTTCTGATATCTTGGTTTGTCATTTCGTGATACATGGCGTTATCCGATCGATCCCATAATGCCAATAAGAGGAAGCATGACGGCTATGAGGGTGGCACCAACGCTCACGGTTAGAAAAGCTGCCAGCGTAGGTTCCACGCTGTCGATAAGAAGATCTATGTGATTGACAGAGTCGCCAAAAAAGGTTTCTGATAAACGTGCCAATACGGTTTCAAGACTGCCCGAACGCGTGCCTACAATAAGCATACGAGCGTATATGGGTTCAAATACATTGTTGTCAAAGATAGCCTGAGCAAGGCCTTTGCCCAAATCGGGATCGAGCATTTGACTACGCACAACCTCCAGTTGAGATTTAAGTGAGGGGTTTTCAACCATGGCTGTCGCTCGCTCCGTAGCAATATTGGTGTTGATACCAGCTGCAACAAACGTAGCCAAAGC
>JAEWYG010000006.1 GCA_023395755.1 Actinomycetes bacterium
GCAGATCACGTTGCTCTTCTAGGAGTGTCTTGCGAGCCGGGGCAGTATGCTCTCCCTGTTCAAAAAGCTGCATATACTCAATAAGCGCTTCGATGGATACACCGGCGCTTCGCATGCACTTTACAAATTGAACGCGCGCACAATCTTGTTCGTTGTAGTTGCGAATGCCATTAGCATTGCGTGTCACGCTAGGCAACAGGCCAATGCGCTCGTAGTAGCGCAGTGTGTCGGCACTTAATCCATATTGTTTACTTACTTCTGCAATCTTCATTAGAGCACCCCTTTCGGCAGGTATGCATTGAAACATGTGGAGCGCACTCCAAGTCAAGGGGTTTGTGAAAAAAGCGATTTAGCGGTAGAAGCGCCGAACAATAAAAGAGACGATAACGATGAAGGCAGCGGCTGCGATCGATCCGGCTGTTCGTGACCCTCCCTGCTCGGCTGCTAAGGATCCTTTTTGCGATTGTAGGTCGTTTATATTTGTGTTTGGATTCATCGTCATGGGGCCGTTGCTCCTATCGCAGTATGTGTGCTGATGTAGTCGCTTGTCATAGATCGAAGAAGCGGCTTCGCAAAGACCGACCTCTTCCGGTATCATAGACAAGTTGTAGGCGGCCGGATAGACATGAGCCGCCAGACGGGCGAGTAAGGGCGTTGTTGGCTTGTGCCGTGCCCGTTAAGCGTAAGTCAAATCAAGCAGAAAGCACATACGCACCATGATTATGCAACTCGAACATATATCTAAATCGTTTGGAGGGCGCCAGCTCTTTCAAGACGTAACATTCCGACTTGAGGAATACGAGCGCCTGGCACTCGTTGGCCCGAATGGGGCTGGAAAGACCACTCTGCTCAACATTGTTGCGGGGTTGGAGGATGCCGACGAGGGGCGCGTACTATTTGCCAAGGGTGCACGTGTGGGTTATTTGGAGCAGGAAGCTATAGAGATGCCCGATCGGGATATCTTTGAAGAAGTGCTCTCCTCTCAGGTTGAAGTGTTGGAGGCTGAGCAACATCTACATCGCCTGGAAGCTGCCCTTGGCGATAATCCTACCGAACAGCAGCTTGCGGCAGCGGGACGTGCTCGCGATGCCTACGAAGTGTTGGGCGGCTACACCATAGAAGCTAAGGTACGTGGGGTTATGTTTGGTCTTGGGTTTAAGGAGGCCGACCTCAATCGCGCTACTACCGAGTTTTCTGGTGGGTGGCAGATGCGCATTGCACTGGCAAAACTCCTTATTCGCAACCCTGAAGTATTGTTGCTCGACGAGCCTACCAACCATTTGGATTTGGAAAGTGTGAAGTGGCTAGAAGGTTTCTTGCGTGGCTACAGTGGCACTGTTGTTGTGGTTAGCCATGACCGTGCGTTTATGGATAACATGGTTGATCGTGTGGCTGAGGTAGATAATGGTAAGGTGAACTTGTATAAGGGTAATTATTCGGCCTACCTGCGAACACGTGATGAGCGCTTGGAACGTCTGAGGGCCGAGGCAGCCAAACAAGCCGAGGAAATTGCCCATATGGAGGCGTTCATTGAAAAATTTCGCTACAAGCCTACGAAGTCCAAACAGGTGCAAGACCGCGTAAAGAAACTGGAAAAGATTAAGCGTATAGAGATTCCCGAAGAGAAGAAGAAGGTTCACTTCAACTTCAAGCAACCTCCCCGCACGGGTGACGAGGTGGTGCGTGCTTGTGGACTTGTGAAGCAGTTTGGCGATAAGAAGGTGTATGACAACTTTGATTTCACCATGTATCGAGGCGACAAGATTGCGCTTGTGGGCCCTAATGGGGCGGGTAAGTCTACGCTACTGAAAATGGTGGCTGGTGCCATGGCTCCCGATGCGGGCAGTATTGACTATGGCATACACGTGACGAAAACCTATTATGCTCAGCATCAGCTTGATGAGCTACATCCCGGCAACTCCGTATTTGAGGAGCTTGACCGTGTTGCACCCGGCTGGACCATCTCTCAGGTGCGTACGCTCTTGGGAGCGTTTCTGTTTACGGGAGATGCGGTGGATAAGCGCGTAAGCGTGCTTTCCGGTGGGGAGAAGAGCCGTCTTGCATTGGCGAAGATGCTGGTGGCTCCGCGTCCTTTGTTATGTCTCGACGAACCGACGAATCACCTGGATATTGCTAGTGCTGATATTCTAGAACAGGCTCTACGTACCTTTGAGGGCACTATTTTGTTTATTACGCATGATCGACACCTTATTCGCGGTGTGGCAAACCGTATTATTGAGGTTGAACCCGGCCGCGTGACCAACTATGACGGCGACTATGACTATTACCTGTTCAAAAGCGGTCAGCTAGAGGGTCCTGCGCCGGAGCAACGCTCGCTTGTAGATGAAGTTATGGATGAAGCCTCTACTGCTGGCAAGAGTTCGACGAGGTCTCCTTCAGGAGTGTCAGAGGGAGAGCGTGGAGTAGGGAAAACGGGCGCTTCTAAGACGGTTGTAAAGGTGAATCGTCGTGAGCGCTCGTTGGGGAAGGGTGGGGCCGCGTCAGCAGTGCGGAGTGCCCCTGAACTTACGGCTCCGCGTGAGAGTGCACCTAAGACAAAAGATCAGAAGCGCCGTGAAGCTGAGGCCCGTAACCGTGCCTATGCTGCGCTCAAGAATCATCGCAAGCGCATTGCCGAATTGGATCGACAGATGGCGTCCGACAGCCAACGTATGACTGAGTTACTAGAACTTATGGCCGACCCCGCGTTCTACGTGAATGAGGACGCGTCTTCCGACGCCGTTGCCGAACACGCTAAGCTTAAACAGCGCTTAGCTTCGGCAGAGGAAGAGTGGTTCTTGCTCACCGAAGAGCTTGAAGAGGAAATGGCGAAACAGCAGGAATTATCGTAATATTTTCAAGGAACGTCGTCGTGCTGGTGGTGTCCTATATATTTGAAAGGATGCAGCGTGCTGAATGTAGTGC
>JAEWYG010000022.1 GCA_023395755.1 Actinomycetes bacterium
GTCCACGCACGCGTGAGATGACGCATCGTCTGGGTGCGTCCACAATGCCCGAGTTCTTCGGCGCACGTTTTCGCTCGAAGGGTTTGCGCATTGCGGCCGCAGCCATTATCTTCGTATTTCTTATTCCCTATACCGCCAGTGTCTATAACGGTTTATCGCGTTTATTCGGCATGGCATTTGGTCTGCCTTATGAGGTGTGTGTTATTGGGATGGCGGTAATCACGTGCATTTATGTGGTGCTGGGCGGTTACATGGCCACGGTAGTGAACGACTTCATTCAAGGTCTTGTTATGCTGGTGGGCATTGTTGCGGTGATCGTTGCGGTGTTAGTGAACAACGGTGGCTTTACCGAGGCTATTAATCAGTTATCTTTGATTCCCTCTGAGAGTAGTGAGATGGCCGGGCCGTTCGTGAGTTTTTTTGGTCCCAACTTGCCCGATCTTTTGGGAGTTATCGTTCTAACCAGCTTGGGTACCTGGGGCTTACCTCAGATGGTGCAAAAGTTTTACGCAATCAAGAGTGGTCCTGCAGTAAAGCAAGGCGCCATTATTTCTACAGTATTTGCCATGGTTGTTGCGGGTGGTAGCTACTTCCTTGGTGGTTTTGGGCGCTTATATGCCGGCCAGGTTGAAACGACTGCGTCTGGCACGCCTGTGTACGACTCTATTATTCCCACCATGCTTTCCACGCTGCCCGACCTGCTTATTGGCATTGTTATTGTGCTAGTGCTTTCTGCCTCTATGTCTACATTGTCGTCGCTGGTTCTAACCTCATCCAGTACGCTCACCCTTGACCTAATTAAAGACAACATCGTAAAAGATATGAGCGAGAAAAAGCAGCTCGGCTATATGCGTGTGTTGCTGGTGGTGTTCATTGCCATCTCGGCTGTGATGGCAATTATGCAGTACAACTCGTCCATCACGTTTATCGCACAGCTTATGAGCATATCGTGGGGTGCCTTGGCGGGGTCGTTTTTGGGCCCGTTCTTTTGGGGTCTGTACAGCAGGCGCATATCGAAAGCTGCTGTATGGGCAAGCTTTATCATAGGCGTGGGACTAACCACTGGAAACATGATTGCCGGGTTCTTTGGCGTGCCGCTTATTGCTAGTCCCATTAATTGTGGCGCTATTGCTATGGTGTTGTCGTTGGTGGTGGTGCCATTGGTAAGCCTCTTTACGAAGAAGGTGCCTTTTGAGATTGATCCGCCGCATGCCGAAGGTGCTATTGATCGTGAGTATGAACACGATTTGCAGGGAGCAATAAAATAGTTTGTGATGCCGGCCCATGAAAAGCCGGCATCAATTTATTGTTGGAGGAAGGGTGTCGTGAAGACAAGTTGCTGGTAGGAGAGACGATTGGCGTGCGTCAGTGGGTTTCGATGATCTGATTGAGGTGATGGGGGCGCTATACTGTATGAGATATTGTTTGTCGGACTGAAAAGATATGTTCATGTTTCTACTCTTTCTTATCTACTTTCCTACCCTGTTGTTCGGTTTTCTTTTTTTCCGGAACTACCGCAAGGAACCAAGGCAATTTCGTAACGCCCTTTATTTGTTACTGTTGTGTCTGTTCTTATTTTGCGGGCTCTCCATTCAGTTTCAATTGCCGTGGCTCGTTATTATCGGGTTAGCTGTTATTCCCCTTGGTACTGCAGCTTTAGTGGTGTTTCTTGTAGCAAATACGTTCGTTGTGGTAAAACGCGAAGGTTTTACGCTGTCACATATTCTGCCAGCACTCTTTGCTCTCCTTATCGTGTTGGTTTGTATAGCCTTTCCTTTGTTTGCAATGATGGAAGTACCTTCTTTCGTTTTGGCGCTGTCGGGCCTCATAACACTTGAGGGGTCATATCTTGCTTTTACCTTTCTCGCTCTTCTGTTGTACTCAGGGTTATATCGACACCTGCCTAAGCGCAGTGATTATAACTATGTTGTGGTACATGGTGCGGGCTTGTCGGGTGCGCAGCCTACTCCCTTGTTGGCCGGGCGTCTCGATAAGGCTGTCGAATTATGGAAGGCTATCGGATGTAAAGCAGATATTATTGTGTCGGGAGGGCAGGGCGACGACGAGCAGGTTTCTGAAGCGGCAGCAATGAAGACCTATCTTGTCGATAAGCACGGCGTGCCTGATAAGGTTATCATTAAAGAGGAAAAATCAACCACTACATGGGAAAACTTAGTTAATAGTAAAGCTATCATGGATGCGCGATCGGGTGTTGATGCATACCGTGCCGCAGTCGTGACGAGTGACTACCATGTGTTTCGTACCGCTGAGTATGCACACAAGATTGGTCTTGCTGCTGATGGTGTGGGTAGCAAGACGGCGCGATACTTTTGGCCTACAGCATTCATTCGTGAGTATGTAGCAGTTAATAGTGAACATCGCTGGCCCTTTGTTATGTTGTTTATAGTGTGGTTGGTACCGGCAGCTCTTATTTTTTCTGCTCGTTAAGTCATACATCATTATATTCCCTGTTAGATTGCAAATACCTCGTTTCGTGTGAGCCAAAAGTACGGCCTTTCGTGTGATGGGATGCAGCGTGAGCGCCCTATAGTTCTGGGTGTTGGAGGGCGGACTATCGCCCCGATGAAAGCATTGAGAGGAGCTCTTATGGGGAAGAATTTCACGAGAAGGCAGATCGTGGCTGGTGCAGCGGTTTTGGGAGGCACGCTTGCTTTGGCAGGATGCGCACAGCCCCAGCAGAAAAAGCAGGGTGATGCTGGGTTGAACAAAGAGTCCGTATCGGCCGACCTTGTCGTTGTTGGTTCGGGACTGGCGGGCCTTGCGTGCTCTACCGCTGCCGCCGAGAAGGGTGCAAGCGTTTTATTGGTAGACAAGGCTCCGTTCCTTACTTCGACCTTTCTTACGTCGAAGGGTAATGTATCTCTTGCTCAGGTGCCTGAGAATAAGGAATTCTGGCAGTACGATTCAGAAACCCCCGACACCATGGACGAGTTCGAGAAGCGTTATCGTGCGCAGACTGAGTTGGGCAAGGTAAATGTGCCGTATCCCGACTATGATCGCATGCGACATATGATGGAGGAAAGTTGTGCCACTATTGCCTGGGTCGAGGAGCGTACGGGCCTAAAATTCGACAAGTCATTTACCAAGGAGATGGTAGGTACCGATACCGTAAAGCCAGATGTGAGCGCTGACCCTTCGAAAGAGGCTGGCGTGCAGGTGGCCGAGGGTTTCGCCAAAGAGCTTGAGCGTTTAGGTGTACAAACAATGGTTAACACTGAGGCCTTGGAGCTTATCCATGAGAACGGAACGGTTGTAGGCGTAAAAGTGAAGGCATCGGGTAGCACGCAAGAGTTGCGCGCTAAGGCGGTTGTGTTGGCAACGGGAGGTTTCGGCGGCAGTCAGGCATACTGTGATGAATTAGTGCCTGTCATTAACAAAATGGGTCTACAGTTCTTAGGTAATGCTAGGAACACGGGCGATGGTATGACTATGGCTACGGCACTTGGCGCTGCCACTTACGAGGGAGCCGATATTATCTCGAACGTCATCATGCCCACGCGGGCGCTGACGAAGGCTGATGTGGGCTTCCAGAAGCTCTGTGATAACGGTATGGAGGGTGCATCAACGTCGTCTAAGCTCCTGGTGGATGCATCGGGTGTTCGCTTCGTGAATGAGGCTGGTCCGGTTATCGCCTTGTCTACCTCGATGGTTGATAAAAATGCGAGCCCTTACTATGTGCTTTATGACAGCTCTAACGCTAAAGTGGTAGAGCTGTTGGAGAAAGGTCTCTCTACGGGCGACGTGGTGAAAGCCGACAGTATTTCTGCTCTTGCTAACCAAACGGGAGCTTCTCAGCTTGTAGCGACATTTGATGCTTATCAGCAAGCAGCGGTGAACGGCGCCGATACAGAATTCAAAAAGAAGGCTGAAATGCTTGTGCCCTACGGCACGGGTCCATACTACTTAGTGACGTTTGTTCCGTCATTTGTGGCAACTATGGGTGGCGTGAAAACTAATGGTGATTGTCAGGTTGTTCGTGAAGATGGTTCGACTATCGCAGGTCTCTATGCGGTGGGTGAGGCAACGCATCGTTTTATGTACAACCGTAACTTTGTGCGCCATTGCTCTAATTCTAGTGCATTGACTATGGGTCGTCTCACTGGTGCCGCTCTGGCCCAGCAGGCGTAAGCGATGTCACGCGGGCTGAGCTTTCCTCCCTTCGCTCAGCCCGCGCCAAGAACTCCTCGATCAGGTCGAGGAGTTCTTGGCGCGAATGCACGTCCATCTTCGCGTAGGCGTGTCGCAGATGCGTTTTTACGGTATGTTCAGACAATACGAGCTGGTCGGCTATGTATCGAGCGCTGCGTCCTGCTGCAAACTCACTGGTTATTTCGCGCTCGCGGTTTGTTAGCTGGAAGGAAGTTGTCAGCTGCTCCCATACTTCTTTCGTAGGAGTACCTACGGTGTTAAGGGGTGTCTGATCGGATGCTTCGTCGAGCGCCGGCATGCGTAATTTGGCGGCATAGCGAAGGTAGCTGCAGAAGACAAGAGACAGTGTTGCTACCAGTACCCATATGCCCCCCATAAGAGCTAAGTGAATATCGAGCGCCCCCTGCTCCAGTAGAGTCTGAGCTACAAACCGTCCTAAAGCTACGGAAAGGCGAGCCACGCCGAGCGCTAAACCCAACAAGAAAAAAGCTGGTAGCTTGCGCTCGTATGCTTCGCTGACAAGCATAAGCCATAACAACACATAGAAGGTAATTAAGAACGATACCATGAGCGATCCGGCTGCATATGAATCGGCAGAATCTAGGTTTCGATACAAAAGGATGGATACGAGAAATAGCACAACTAAGGGGCTAATATAATCTATGTTCGCCTTGCGCGGTCGAAAAATCAATAGTGCAGCTGTCATTGATAGCGCGATGATAACCGTGAATAGAGAAGTAAGGTCGGCCTGTGCGTATTGCAGCCCATTAAAGAGATCTAGCTCGATAACGAATCCGCATACAAGAGAGATTGCAAAAGTTCCGGCAACGGCACGTTTTGTACGCGAGAGTGCTTCAGCCATCGAGGTGCGCGGTACAATTGCTTCTTTCATTACGCTCGCGACATAGGTGTTGCTGCGTAAGCAAAGGCGCAGTGCAACCATAGATAGCACGAATACAACGAGCAGCACCATCAGCTGACTACCCGGGAAAATCATACGGGTCAGTGGAGGTAAGGCAACATCGATAACGTACGAGATTGCGATTAGGGGTAGTGCGTATAGGGGCCGATAGCTGGTGAATACTTCCATCCAGCACAAAACAGCAAGCGACCAACCGGCGCCAGCCGTGATCTGCATGCATACCAATGCGATTGGGTGATTGCTGTCAATAGCAACTAAGACGGCATAAGCCACGCTAGCAACAATGGCGGCCCTGAATAACGGTTGCGCTTTATCAATTCGTCCGAAATAGGAAAGCACTGCCACACATACAAAGGTTAGTCCATCGATAGATAGCCCTACTAGGGCATAGGGGTGGGCACTGTATGGTCCGGAGTTCATGTCGAGGAGGCGTGCTCCTTGCAGTAATCCAAAGCCGAGGCATGCCACAAGAGCGAGCAATGCGGTTTTCCTGTTGAGAAGCAGGCGGGATTCCATAGGTTCCTTCTTACCTCAGAGCTCAAAGCCATTTTAACGGCATTACTATAGCGCAAGCATTGCGAGGTTGACGCCGAGAGTTTTGCTAAGGCAGCTTTAACGGCATCCCGTTCATAAGGTATTCGTTACTGATATTTTCAGAGAGCAATTACAAAAAACTCTTATGCCGAAAGAATGTAGGGCAGCGGCTGATCGTGGGGTTCGCAAGGAACGATCTCTACGCGCTGCTCTTCGAAGGCGACACCCACGACGAGGGCATCCTTGCGCAAGGAGGGCAGCAGGCGATCGTAGTTGCCTCCTCCGTAGCCCAGGCGATTGCCGTTGCCGTCAAAGGCCACGAGCGGTACGATGACTGCATCGAGCTCATGCGGGACGACGCTTTCGTAGCCATCGAACGCTAAATCATCGTGGCAACGGCAACGAAGGGGATGAGTTATTAACGCTTCGTAAGCCTTTTCATAGAGAGCGGCGGGCACGCGGTAAAAAACCATGCGCGAAGGTTCTTTGGAGTCTGCTGGATTGTCGCGCACCATGCAGGGAAAGCACACTTCCCACCCTTGCTTATAGGCGGAGGCTACCAGATTGCTTAAATCTACCTCACTTTGCATGGCGCTGAACACGCCTATGCAGGGGTTTTCGAACGCTCTACTCACGCACAATTCGACCGCATAACAAAGCTCGGCGCTCTTGCTTTTACGAGCCCGGAGAGGCAGGGCATCGCGGCGTGCAAGTACTGCCAAACGCATGTTTTTCTTATTGTCCATACTCTTAGTATAGCATTGGCCTCGCCGGTTTGTTGAGGATTTGGGTTGGGTTTGTGAATGCATTTAACGGCAGTCGATAACTGCAGGTCAAGATTGCGTAGTAGTAACCATTTCCAATCGATTTACTATGCAAACACTCCAACGACCTTGCTATAATCTTTTTGTTTTCGTTACACTTGATGCGTTTCGAATTGCTCCGTGGATGGCGGGGCGAGCTTATAGGAAGGATGTGCGTGCGGCACTCTTCCTTAAAAGGCGATGTACATGATTGATTTGCTTTTATATGAAATCTAATCATTTAATTTAGGCACCGAAGGCTTCCGTTATGGTAGCAAGTTAGGAGACAACCGTGCAATTCAAAGCATCCACAGACTACGGCATGCGCGCCATTCTTTATCTGGCGGCGCAGGGAACAACGTGTTCCTCAAAGGATATCGCAAATGATATGTCCATTCCGCGCGATTATCTTATTCAGTTGGCACAGTTGCTACGCAACGCTGGGCTTATTGAAGCCCGACCGGGCAAGCATGGCGGATATCGTTTGGCGAAAAAGCCATCCGAGATTACGGTGTTGCAGATAATGTCTGCGCTCGAAGAAGATGCGAAGCAGTCGACGCGTACCAAGCGCTCGACACGCAAAGGCGGCACTATGGTTCAAGGTATCAAGCAAACATACCAGCTTATCGAGGAAAGTTTTGACGCTTATCTCGATAGCTTGACCATTGATATGCTACTTGAAAGCGTAAATGATGGTGAAAGTGCCCGTTCGTTTTTTGCGGCGCGGCTGGAAGAAGAAGGAAAGCGCCTCGCACAGACTTCGTAGTTCAAAAACACGCCGCGCCTGCCGACATCAGTCTGCAGGCGCGGCTCTTTCGGTGAACAGCAACCTTTCTCGCCATAGTAGCGAGGGTGTTTGCTTACTCTATGCCTAAAACCTGCATAACTAATAATGCTGCGGTTAATATAGTTACTATTCCTACGGTTACCCAGATAAGTACACGCGATACGATACGTGTGCGATAGTTTCCCATGATGCGTCTATCTGCTGAAATCACCGCCATAAATACGAGCAATACAGGCAGAATAATGCCGTTTACAAACTGAGCCGTTAACATAACGCCCATAAGGTCAATGCTAGGAATAAGCACCACAATTGCAGAAAATGCAATAACGAAGGTGAAGATGCTCTTAAACAGCGGAGCTTCTTTCCATTTGAACGAGACACCAGCTTCCCAACCAAATGCTTCACAAATAACAAACGAAGTAGTGAGAGGAAGCACGCACGCGGCGAGAAACGATGCAGCTATGAGGCCGATGGCGAAGAGTGCAGTAGCATATTGTCCTGCAAAAGGTGCAAGAGCCTGGGCGGCATCGGCAGCTGATTCGATTTGAATACCCTGGGGGAATAATACAGTACCGGTGGTAATGATAATAAACCATGCCACGAGACACGCCGCAATGGTGCCAGACACTACATCAACTCTTTGCGAAAAGAAGTCTTTAATGCCCACTCCCTTTTCCACGACGTTGCTTTGGGCGAAGAACATCATCCATGGTGCGATGGTAGTACCTATCATCGCAATGGTAAGAGAAACGAAGCTGGTGTCGTTTACCACCTGGGGAACTACCGTACTTATGAGTGCTTCGTCCCAATTTGGTTTGGCCATAAACGCGGCGATGATATAAGTAACAAACACCAGTGACAATACGAGAAACACCTTTTCCACGCGCTTGTAGCTACCGCCCACTATGAGGAGCCATACGGCAATAGCGGCTATGGGAACTGAGAGGTATTTAGAGACGCCAAACATTTCCATACCGCTCGCTATGCCAGCAAATTCCGAGAAGGTGGTTGCTACGTTACCTATAAGAAGCGCCAACATAGCAAGGGCTGTCAGTCGAATACCAAAACGCTCGCGGATGAGTGCAGCGAAGCCCTTACCCGTAACAGCACCCATGCGCGCCGCTGTCATTTGTACAACCACCAGCAACACGCACATAATGGGTACCACCCACAGGGTTGCGTAGCCAAACTTTGCTCCTACGGTGGAATAGGTTGAAATGCCGCCTGCGTCGTTTCCCGCCATGGCGGTAACTACGCCAGGGCCGAGTGCGGCCAAGAGTAGCCAAAGTTTGCTCGGACGTTTTTTTTCTTGATCCAGCTCACTTGTAGCGATATCGAGAGGCGCTGGGGAGTCGGTTAAGCTGCCTTTTCTTTTCATCATCATAAAGCTACCTCCCGGCGTAGCCGATGATTTGCAGCAGTATCAGGGTGTACAAGACGAGGAAAAGAATGGACGCGAGCACAATACCTATGACTTTCAGAGCGGTGGCTTTTGTCTTTTCGCCACTCACGTCTTCTTCAATAGCGTCCCAAGCATCGTCGACGGTAACAATGCCCAATAGCATGTGGTGTTCGTCGACAACCGGCATAGCTGGTAGTTCGTACTTAAAAATGTCGGCAGCAACGTCTTCTTCCGTTTCGTCGGGTGTTGCGAAGATGGGGTCATCAAACATAACATCACCGACGGGTTTTGCATCGTCGGTTAATACTAGTGTGCGCAGGGATAGCAGCCCCACGAACTCGTCGTACTCATCTAATACATATACATAATGAACAGTGGGATGGTCTTCGGGTAGCTCGCGCAATACCTCGATAGTTTCACCGACGGTGGTGTCTTTGTGTACGGCTACAAATTGCGTAGTCATCATGCCGCCTGCGGTTCCATCTTGGTAACCTAGCAGTCGGCGAATTTCGGTGGCATCCTCCACTCCCATGAGACGCAGAAGCGTTCCTGCTTTTTCGTAAGACAGGTCGCGAACGATGTCGGCCGCGTCGTCGGGGTCCATGCTGCCAAGCAGCCCGGCGGCGCGGGCATCGTCAAGGTCTTCAATGAAGTCAGCCTGATACTCGTCCTCCATCTCAGATATTGCTTCTGTTGCCTGCGCGTCGTCCAAGTGCTGGAATACGTTAGCGCGTTGCTGTGGGTCTAGCTGTTCAAGGATGTCTGCTACGTCAGCAGGATGCA
>JAEWYG010000121.1 GCA_023395755.1 Actinomycetes bacterium
CTATAATACTTGACACGTTTTTAGAATTCGTCGATTTTCTTAGAGATCGCTCCCCCGACATTATGCTTGAAGTGAAAGATAAAAATCTTTCGGCCGTAAAATGTAGCATTGCGTTAGATCCTCGAAAAAAAATATATTCACTTGAACGCGAGTGGGGTCGGTACAAGTACTCAGTGCTCGAACACGATCAGGCAATCTATCAAGAAATTCGGACCCTTCTTAAAGATAAAGAATCCTATCCTGTTCGTTCGTTTTATTGCTTGGTGGAAGAGGCATTGAGTAAATCCACCTCTCAAGGAAGCGCGATCAATGCAGCACAACATGTTTGGGGATACGTATCTAACCTTGTTGACGGTCGTGAAAAAGCATCGTTCATGCGCACCTTACAGCGCTACGAAAAGGGCGAAGTAGGGCTTGATCAAATGAAACACTATTTACAAACGCTTTCGGAGCGCTATGAACAAACCTATTTAACACATTCATACTATTTTGCATTATAGACAGAAAAACTGGTCAGTACAGTAGTTAAGAATGATTTCCGGATGAACCTTCAGAACAATCTAAAAGGCAATCGCCACCTGCGGCAATAGGTACAAACTCCTCTGCCTTCGTAGCATCTTCGGTTGCCGCGGCGCCTCGACGTAGATAGGCGCGCAATGCGCGCAGTACAGCTAGTTGACCGGGATCAAATACCCCCGAATTGTGACCGCGAGTAAAGCTTGCCGCAAGCAGCCCAACAAAGCGTGAGGCAACGACAATTACGATAGTGGTCGTCATTAAAAGCTGAATACCCACAAGCTGGGTAGCCATCCATGAAACATCGGCAAAACCCGCCGCAAAAAATACGGTTGAGAAGGATTGTGTTGCAAGTAAGCCCACCGCTAAGGGGAAAGTCATACCCGCATATCCAGGATGAAAGGCAACAGAGAAGAATTTTGGTAGTTTCCATACTACATAGCAAAGTGACGCGACAACGCAAGCAAACAAAAAGCCTACCACGAACAGGTTAGGTTGAGAAAACACGTTCACATAGGAAACGAGGCACATACTACAGGGCCCAAGAAGTATAGCCTGCGAATGCATCATAGCCTCTGCCACTTCGCAGCGTTTCATACGCCACAACATGAATGGGGTCAAAATAAGATAAATGCCAATGCCCCATGCAACGATTCCAGCAGCAAGTGGTTCTGGCATGAACTGCATCCCAGCAACGGTAGAAACCATGACGCCGTTGGTGGTAACGTACCAGCTAGGCATAAACGTTTTCCACTCGAAACGCCGCAGGAAAAACCGCGCGAAGAAAACGATAAGGTGAACAAAAAAGGAGCGCAAGCATGATGAAAAACACTATCTGCGCGCCCGAACTTATAGCTGGAAACAGCTGTGCAATATAAGCGCACAGTACCATTATAAGCATAGGTAGAGTCGGATATAAGGCTGCAAGCATGGGGTTTGCGTATTCACCTGCCACAACCCCTCTAAAGTGAAAGGCTATTTTTAGGCTGTAGGCAATAGCTATGAGACTTGCAACAAAAAAACCGGTCATATGTACGAACGGATATCCGATAGTCTCGTAAAAGCCACTTAAAACCAACAGTCCGAGCGTTGCTGGAACAATGGGAAGCGGCAGGCGTGATACTTTATCCTTGATGTATGACATGCATTCCGTCCCTTGTACTGTTGAAATATCCCTGACGAATGGGTCTTTAGACAAGCATACCCCTAAAGGGCAAGTGAGAAAAGGTAGTACAAGAGTAATTGCCGAAGCGGAGAAGGTGTCGAGAGGGCCTCAACCGGAAGTCATCTGATCCCCTAGAATCTAAGGCACTCTCGATCGATGTCACCATGAAGAATGTGGTACGCCTTTGTCTCTATCGATAGTCATCAATAGTACCCTTTGCCCATTCGGTCAACTGCGCAGATTCCCTATCCTCTGTTACGGCAGCCTCTCCGGCAATTTTCCCAAACACAAGCGCTTGGATGAGACCATTGCCACTCATGTACGCAGCACCACCTCTACATGAGAAACCTTCCGTGCAACCGCCCGCCGCATACAAACCCTTGACAAGACTTTTATCGGCACGCAGCACATGTCCCGCAACATCAGTGGGCATGCCGCCTTGCGTGTGGCGTATCTCGCCGGTTATTTTAAGCGCATAAAACGGACCATTGAAGGCTCCTGGCAAGTGGGAACGATTAAACTTGTCCTCCCCTTTTTCGATAGCCGCTTGATATTCGGAGAAGGTCTTTTCTAAAATAGCGGTATCGGCGCCAATAGCTGCAGCAAGTTCTGCTGTCGTTGCTCCGTGTTTAACGATGCCAGCCTTATCCCATTCAGGAAATTTTTTGCTCTTTGCAACCTGGTCATCAGTAAAGCATAGGTAAGCGATGTGATCAGTTTGGGCTAAGATATGAGGAGATAGTTCCGAATATCCACCATACTCACTCATGAAGCGGTTGCCCTCTTGGTTTACGATAACACCGCCGTTGTTAGCAAGTGCCTGTTCCAAAGTTTCATCATTGTCGACACCATGGAAGGCGTGACCTTGGTACGCACCCATGTTTTGCAGCTCAACACCCAGCTCCTGCGCCCATAGTATCCCCTCGCCAGTGGCGCCGGGTGCAACCCGTTTGAATGCATCGACCGCTTCGGGGCAATACTGGGCCAACATATCGGGATTGTTTGCAAACCCACTCGAAGCTAAAACGGTGCTTTTTGCAAAAATAACTACCTGGTCTTTCCCGTTCTTTCCGTAAGCTCCAACGACAGCTTCACCTTGATCGTCGAGAACGAAGCCTAATATTTCAAACGAAAGCATCTGCTTAATGTTTTGTTTGGCTGTCATACTGGCAATTAATGCATCCGTAAGTCCTTTGCCGGTATTTTCAGTCGTATGCATACGGTGTGCGGTTTGCCCGTAATACAGCGCCGCGTCGAGGCTCCAAACAGCACCGTGAGACTCGGTCCATTCAACAATGTCGCGCGATTGCTCAGTGACAGTGTATACTAAATCGGGTCGAACACTATAGTTGCTTGGGCGCATGATGTCGATGACGCACGCACCGACGCTATCTGCTTCACCCATGGCGATTTGCTGCTTTGTGCCGACGGCCGGTATCTTACCGCTCGAAAGCATCGTGGCCCCACCGAGGACGCTTGTTTTTTCGCAAAGTACCACCTGAGCATTCTGCTCAGCCGCGCTAAGAGCTGCACAAATACCAGCGCCGCCGCCACCGATAACGAGTACGTCAGTTTCGCTTTGAGTCATGTTCGCAACATCGCTTTTGCGTTTCGCATATTTCAATTCACCGGCAACTTTGCTTACAACGTCTTTTTCCTGCTTTTGTGTGGGCGCGCAGGCAGCAAGCGCTCCTGCTGAAGCCGCTGTCACTGAACCAATAGCCAATCCCTTGAGCAGGTCTCTTCTGGTCAGATTTCCCATGATTCTCCCCTTCCCTGTTTATTGCGGGTCTTGCCCGCTGTACGCGGTTGAATATACGTACGAAAACGATACAAGAAAAGAAACTATTCTTATCGCCATCCGTAACCCTAAAGTTTACGGATGGCGATAAGGCCTCTTCAAAAGGTTAGTTGTAGATTAGTGCAGCCTTATCTACGAGTCTCCCTCCGTCAGCAAGCCTTCTTGAATGGGATATTTTTGTCTATACTGCATGTCGAGGGGATGGGGATTCCCGACCGAATCATGCACGGTATCGATCGGCCGAAAAGAGCGGATCTATTCGCCTAGGAGGACTCTAATGGGGAAGTTTCGCATGGATGCAGATCAGAAAAGGTATTTCCGCACACTCTGTTCAGTGGGTAGTATTACACAGGCAGCTCAAGATCTTTATCTGTCTCGCCAAGGTTTATCAAAAAGCATGAGAAGCCTCGAGCAGCATCTCGATGCAAGCTTATTTACTCGTGGCAAAAAGGGCATCGAGTTAACACAAGCAGGCTTGGTGCTATTGCGTTGTATTTGCGAGGAAGATCGGCTTTGGGAGAATTGTTTGGCGGAAATCAGTAAGGTAGCCAAAACGACCCCTGAACTTATTCGTGTTGGTTTGCTTAGCATGTACGTTGGGTACAGCCAGAAGCGAGCTTTGTTCGCGAGCTTCCAAGACAACCCCATCATCAAGATCGAGGTAATTGATGGTGACCACCTCGATTACTGGCAGGCCATCGCCGCAGGAGAAATGGAATTCGCTTTTTCCATTAGCCCACCAAAGGAATTAAACCTGCCTACCATCAAACTTGAAGAAGATACGTTATCGATTCTTATGAGTATCGATAACCCGCTCGCAAAAAAGAAATACATCGACTTTAAGACTGACTTGCGCGACAAAATCGTTATCCAAACGAGTCCCTACAAAGGGAAACGCTACGAGATGGCTTTCAAGAATCATGGTATCAAAGTTGAGTTGCTTATACACGATAAGAATCTGATGCTTGCACGGGTATCTACCAGCCAAGATTTTTTTATTATACAAAGCCAGTATGCAAAAAACCTTGTCACCGATCAAGTTTGCATGCGACCGTTAATCGATGCTCCTATCGAGATGGATTCAATGTTCGTATTTCGCCTCGACCTGAGTTCTACCGCTCGAACCGTGGCGAGGAGCATGTTAGAAACCTACGGAAAAGAGCGTGAACTTGATGCTTTCTTCGCATGAGGGATTGTTAAAAAATAGCCTAGTGATGTAACTACGAGGGTCGATAGGTTATAACAAGTGACTTTTCAACCCAAACGCGAACGGCAACCGAACGGTTACGGAATCTTCACAACAAGTGCAAGGGTAGTAGAATATTTTTACATAATGTAGACCAAAGCAAAGGCAAGGAGGAACACCATGGGCTATCTTATAGGCGTGTTGTGTTTCATAGGCGTGGCGCTTTGCCTGACGTGCATCAAGCGTCTTAACTAACCCGTCAGGGAAATTGTCGCCCAAACAAGCCGACTCACACAAGTCGGCATTGCTTTATGCCTCGGCACTCGCACTCTTCAATCGAAAAGAATCAATCGATTCTACAGCAAGCTTTTATTGCACAAACAAGATTTAATCGCATGTCTCCCCCTCGTCAGGTGGCTTGTAATGAGGTCTAAAGCATTTAGTAAGACGAAGGGCGAGAAATCCTAGTACGACGCCAATAATGGCCCCCACAAGAATATCACTCGGGAAATGTACGTAGAGGTACAGGCGCGAGAAGGCAATAAGAGCAGCAACCACAACTGCACCAATCTTTAGGGCAAACACGCCGCGACCAGCTTTTGGTACGAGGCAGATTACGGTCGCTGCGGCGAATGAGGCCATCGAATGGTTTGAGGGAAATGAGTCTCCCGAAGGGGGTGGTATAAGTAACGAAAAGCCACCAACCACCTCATATGGTCGCACACGTCCTATCAGCGGCTTCAATATTACACTACCTACAATAACCGCAAGGAGAAGAGCGACAACTACCGCAATACCGTATATGCGTCGTTTTGGTTGTGCGACAAGCACAGCAGCAGCCACGAGCCAAATAATACCCAAATCACCCAGATGAGTAACAAAAGGCATCACTACGTCGAGAAAAGGTGATCGCAGATAATCTTGTATAGCGTTAAGGATAGCAAAGTCCATAGCTATCTTTCGTTAGGCGTGTTCTGCCGATAAAGCTTCCGGCTCCACGACTTCAAGGTAGCGATTATAAAGGGTAGGTAAGGCCTTTTTCATACTTACTGGTTTAAAGGTACTTGATTCGACGAGACAATGCGTACTACTTCCCGATGCCAAAGGTGTGTCAACGCTAAGGTTCTGACCTTCACGAAATATTTCGTAGGCATAGATAGTCTTCGTTGGTCGCACTTGCACAATTCGTGTACGTACGATAGCTACCTCTCCATAACGTAACGGTTCACGGTAATTGCATTCCATATGTATAACTGGCGACATATAACCTGCCTGTTCAATCCAGGCATAGGGAAACCCCAGTTCATTCAAAAAAGAAGTGCGGCCATCCTCGAAGAAAAGGAGATAATTGGCATGATAGACAACACCCATCATGTCTGTTTCTCCGTAGCGTATGGATATTGGCGTGCAAACGTGCATGGCGGCCTCGGCACCCCTTCCCGAATCGGATACAATGGTTACATGGGCAATATCGTAACGTATATACAAGGCAATCAGCGCACGTTCGCGGAATCACCGTTTAATCCCGTTGACAGTCTAGTTCTGTCAACACTTTCCTATTTCAATTTTGAGGTTTGCCCCCAAGTGCTCCCGGCATCTGCCGAACGCGTATTATTACACGATGTGGTAGCACTAACTGATTGGAAAGCTCTCACATGCGCCAGTTGGCTTGAGGATGCAAAGGATACCCAACTGTTCATGCAGGCGCTTATGGCAAGCAGGCGATATCGAGAGACGTATCTCACCTTTTATGTAAACGAACGCGCCGAAGCGGTAGAAAAACAATTCTCAGCCACCACCTTTTTCTTGAGCAATATTCCGGAAGCCGCACCAACCTGCTTGGCTTTTCGCGGCACTGACGGTAGCCTTGCTGGTTGGAAGGAGGATTTTAACCTATGCTTCAAAAGCGTTATTCCCTCCCAACGTGCTGCAGCCGCATACGTATCGGGCGTGGCCTCGGCGGTAGAAGGTCCTTTAGTACTGAGCGGTCATTCTAAAGGGGGAAATCTTGCTGAATTCGCGGCGCTCGTGTCTGAAAAGGCCCTTTACCAACGTATCCAGGGTGTATACAACCATGATGGACCATCATTTCTTGGTGACCCATCTCCACGCATGAGTGAGCGGGGCTTTGAGACAGTGCTACATAAGACAGTACCCGAATCTTCGGCGTTTGGTATGATTTTAGAACGACGACCTAATTACCGCGTTGTTCGCTCTACGAAACTATCGGTGTTTCAACACGAACCTTTTTCATGGATTGTGGAAGACTGCGACTTTGTCTACCAAGACGAACTGAATGCTTCAGCACGATTTTTCGACGATACTCTCGACACCTGGTTGCGTGGCAAGACGCCCGAAGAACGCGAACGGTTTATTGACACTATTTATGAACTCTTTATGTCAACCGAGGCTTCTACCTGGTCCGATTTTCAGGCTAAGCTGGTGGTGAATACTCGGCAGATGTTAGGACGAGGTTCGCGGCTCGACCCAGAAACACGTCGTTTTATCTTAAAAACACTGGGTAGTCTCGCATCGGTATTGAAAGATGAAACGGTTAAACGATTCAAGCCTTCCCCTCCAGAATGGCTACCAAGAAGGCGCGAACGTTACGCAAACAGCTGTCTGCACGACGAAAGTCAAGACGAGACAATAACCGAGATCAAGCCTGAAGGCAACGGAGAATCAAAAGGGAGCAAGCACGCATGAGCACAGATGATCAGGGGGCGCTAGGTAAAGAAGGTGTCTTGCAGACAGAAGCAGAGACTATACTGCAGGACGAAAACGAAGGTACTGGCGGCGTTGCATCAATACCGAGTTCCGCCAGCCCTCTTACTGCCCGCATGGCGTGGCAACTTGCAGCACCTCACACGTGGCCTGCAGCCATCTTGCCGGTGTTGGTGGCCGTGGCCTACGCTGCAGATCAGGGCCTCCCCTTGTCGGTGAGCGTCATTTGCACCCTGCTGGTGATTTGCGTGCTCATGCAGGCTGCAGTGAATACGTTCAACGACTATTATGACTACGTGAAGGGCTCTGACTCGGCCGACGACAACGTCGATCCGACCGATGCCGTACTCGTATACAATAACGTGAATCCTAAGGCGGCGTTGAGTTTGGCAATAGGTTTCCTCGCGGTTGCTTTCCTCCTGGGCGCCTATATCATCTGGGTTGCGGGGTGGATCCCGCTCGTCATCGGTGTCGTAGGGGCGCTGTTCGTCGTGGTGTATTCGGCGGGCAAGACCCCGCTCTCATACCTGCCACTTGGCGAGCTGGTCAGCGGCAGTGTCATGGGAGGACTTATCCCTCTGGCAAGCTACCAGGCGCTCACTGGCATGCTCGATGCACGCGTGCTTCTATGGGCGGTGCCCACTATCATCGGCGTTGGGCTTATTATGTTCACAAACAACACCTGCGACCTTGAGAAAGACGGCGAAGCGGGTCGGCATACGCTTTCCGTCATGCTCGGCCGCAAGCGTTCCCTCACGCTCTATCATGCACTCGTGTATGTATGGATCGTCGCCATCGTCGTTTTGGTGGCTGTGTTCTTCCCCGAAGGGCTGATAGTGATGCCCTTTATGCTACTGGCGGCTTATCCGGCAGTTACAGCGCTTCTGAAAAACCCGCTTGTGCCAAGCACACGCCTCGCCGCCATGCCGCAGGTTCTCAACGTGAACATCGCACTCGGCACGTTCTATGCCGCCGCTGTGTTTGCGTCGCCCGTTTTGATGCTGATACTCTAGATTGGAGACATCATGGAAATAGCTTGCATTGTTCTGGGAGTCGTACTGCTCGTTGTGGTAGCGGCGCTGGCCGTGCAGCTGTGGAGAGGTCGGTGGCTGTTCCTAATAGCGAAGCCGGATAAGACAAAGAAGGGCACCTTCTACCCCGAGGGCACGCATAAAACGGGCCAATGCGTTTCCTGGGTCATGGTCGCCTGCTTCGCCGTGATTGCCACGCTGATTGCCTACCAGATGGGCATCTTGTCAGGTAGCGTCTTGTTTGCCCAGGCTGCGACCCTACTCAGCAACATCGCGCTCGTTGCATACTGCGTGGTTTTGGTATGGGCTGTCTTCTCCAGCCAGAAAGGAAAGGAAGGCAGTTTCCGCGAACGCTTCAACGGAGGAAGCTATCGGGTACTGGTGCTGCTGTTGGGAACCTGCGCCCTGCTCACGATCATAGGGCTGCTGTTTTCCTAGCGCATTTTACCTTCCCGTTCGTTCCAGCCTGACTCTGGGTGTGCGATGATCGATTTGCTGGATACGCAACGCTTTGAAAACGCCCCGCCAACGCCTTCTTGCCACCTGCTGTCGCATTCGCTTTGCTTTCGCTAAGCTGATGGTTCAAACGACCCCGAAGTGAGAGAAGGCCCCATGCCCAAAGGAAGGTTGGAAGCCTTCACCGATGCGATCATAGCTATCGTCATGACCGTGCTCGTCCTCAACTTGCATGAGCCTGGTTCGGGAGATTTCAGCGCACTGCTCAGCGAATGGCAGCGCCTTGCTATCTACGTGGTCAGTTTCCTTATGCTGGCTATCTACTGGAACAACCATCATCACCTGTTGCAGGCGGCACATACGGTCAACGGAAAGGTTCTTTGGACCAACAATTTTTTCATCTTATCGCTTTCCATCTTCCCCTTCGTCACATCGTGGATGGGCGACTACTACTATGACCTTGCACCCCAGTTGAGCTTCGGGGTTATGATCCTTATCGCCGACATCATGTTCTTTGTTCTCGCGCACAGCCTCCATCATGCCGCGCGGGCGAACAAGGACGTTGCGGTGTTCTTCAGCGGATACTTCAAAGTCTGGGTGTCCATCGGCGCCAATGTCGTGGCGCTGGTGCTGGGCGCGTTAATCTTGCCCGAACTGGTATTCATCGTGAACGTATTCATGCTGGTAATGTGGGTTGTCCCCGAGAAGCGCGTCGAACACCTTGCAGGGTTGTAGGGCCGTCAAGGAACCCTACTTGCGGCCCGATCTACCAGATTTATCAATTCTTGGCGGGAGTGAACATCCAGTTTTGCATAGACGTTGCGCGTATGCGTGCGCACGGTGTTCCATGAGACGTGCAGGCTCTTAGCTGCGGCCGAGCTGCTGTAGCCCATCGCTAGGCATCGGAATACATCTTTTTCACGATGCGAAAGTCCATGCTCTTCCGCCAATCCGTCGACCGCATGGCGAAACGTGCTCTTGTGGCCTTCTTCCAAGCTTTCCCCTTTGGTCAAGGGAAGCCCGTCACCGAAAAGGTCGTCAAGCGTCTCCTCGTCGGCACTTTTTGGCTGGAACAGGTTGTCGAATTCTTTTTCGGAGAACAGCAGGAATGCACAGCCTAACACCGTTATGGCCAATACTAGATACAGTGCGAAATCGTTCGATGCGATGAGTTGCTGAGAGAATCCCTGGATGCCGAGCGCCCACCCGATACCGCTTCCCAGCATAAAGGCACCGTATCCGTATCCAAACACCAGGATTGGCGAGATACGTTTTTGGTACACGATAAAGGTAAGGATACACCAGAGTACGAACTCGAAGACACATGACAAAAAGGTGATAATCTGGCTCCACAACAGGTGCATGACGCCCACGATGGGACAAAATGCGATCAGGGCCACTACTGTGGCCATGATGACCGAATATATCTTGCCGAAGTTAAACCGATCGGCATCGAGGCCGATCGCTGCGCAGGCGAACACGACCGCCATCAGGATGCGCAGCAGCATGACAAGC
>JAEWYG010000131.1 GCA_023395755.1 Actinomycetes bacterium
TGCTTTCACAGCAGCGCTCCTCTTCCCAGCATCGGCAGCCTGTCGATGCGAAACGGTCATAAACCTGTTGATTGAATCTGCTATAGTTTATCCCTATTGGACAAACGAGGAACGGACGAATGACGAAAGAACCCAAAACCACGAATTCGCCCGATAAAGGCACGCCTCCCGTAGCCCCGCTTGAAGGAGGCTGGGCCATCCTACGTGAGTTTGGCCAAGAGGTGAAAGCTCAGGTGTTCCATAATACTGGGTATCTTAGTATCAATTATTTCACCCTAATCTGGCTATTTTCAGGTGCCTGCGTGTTTGGCCTTATGGTTGAAACAGTGTTCCATGCTATTGTGTATGGAGGCTACGAAAGCCGTGCGGGACTGGTATGGGGCCCTTTCTCTCCCATCTACGGTGTAGGCGCCGTCGTACTAACGGTATTTTTGAATAGATTTTATCATTCACATAACCTTGTTATATTCCTTATCTCAATGGTTGTTGGGTCAGTACTAGAATACGTGACCAGCTGGGGCATGGAATTCTTCTGGGGTGCCATCGCCTGGGATTATAGTGGAACATTCGGCTCGATAGGCGGTCGGACAAATTTTGCCTTCGGTATGATGTGGGGGATGCTTGGACTCGTGTGGGTTCGCATTGTTTTACCGTTCGTAAAACGCCTATTCTCCCATTTGGATACCAAGAATATGATCACTCGCGTTATCACCGTGGGTATGACGGCATTTCTTGCACTCGACATCACGGTAACGGTGCTTGCGCTCGACCGCGAGGGACAACGTGCGGTGGGTATACCCGCCACCACGTGGGAACAACAGTTTTTGGACAACCACTTCCCCGACAGCTACCTACAATCAAAGATGCAGAACATGAGTGTTTACGGCAAGAAGTAGCCACCCCGAGCGCGTTGTCGCCGTACTTAAACACGCTCGGATACCTTGAATAGCACTAAAACAATACGGGTACGTCGCCTTCAACGCAAGGAACAGGAGCTTGCTCCAACAGCGCAAATACCTCATTTCCGGCTTCAGTGCGACCAAGACTACGATCAGCTAGACCGTTTAAGGCTCGACGTAAATCCGCGGGCAAATTGTCTGCAAAAGAAAGCTTTTCACCGGTAACAGGATGCGTAAACCCCACGCGGAACGAATGCAGGAACTGACGATCCAGTCCGAGGTCGGCCTGCGCATCGCGCGGAGCGTGAGCACGGTAGACCGGATCTCCCACCAGCGGATGCTTTGCGTACTCCATATGTACGCGAATTTGATGCGTACGTCCCGTAAATAATTTACAGTCCACCAACGTGTAGCCTTCGTCGCGGCGTCCATGCTCAAAGCGCTCTAGCACGCGAAATGTTGTCATTGCATCGCGTGCAGAAGGAGTGTCACGAACAGCCATACGCATGCGTTCCTTTTCAGCACGCGCAATAGGCGCATCGATCATACCGGTGTCATGAGTGATAACACCGTGCACAAGTGCCAAATAACGGCGGTCGACGGCACGAGCACGAATATCTTCCATAAGCGCGTAGCCGCACTCATCACTTTTAGCCGCAAGCATAAGGCCACTTGTGTCCCGGTCAAGCCGATGCACAATACCCAGCCGGTCATCTTCTCCCTGTACATTACAGAGGTTAGTTGCACCACAATGATAGATAAGGGCGTTTACCAACGTACCATCGTAATGGTCAACTGATGGATGACACACGAGGCCTATTTGCTTAGATAGCACCATAAGGTGCTCATCTTCAAAGCGAATATCCAAATCGATAGGCTCACCCACCAGTAACGCAGACGGTACTTCCTCTGGCATTTCATAGACGATAGTATCGCCGGTAACCACAACACGTTTCTTCGCAACGTTTACGCCGTTCACAAAAACGCGGCCTTCTTCAATAGCGCGCGCAGCAGCACTACGGCTGGCATACAGGCCATGGGTGGCCATAACTGCATCGAGGCGCTCACCTGCATCCTCAATAGAGGCAATATGACAGAGCGTTCGCCCCATTAGCTGTTTCGCTCCTCTTTTTCATCGGAAGATTCCTGGATGCCTTCTTGCTCCCGTGATGCGGAAATAGCCGCGGCTTCTTTGTCGGCACGATGATATTCAAGCAACATGCCCAAAACAAAAAGAATAAAACCACAGGTCACACCAATATCCGCCACATTAAATATAGGAAAGTCAACAAACACCGGCTCAATAAAATCCACCACGTAACCTAAGGTAAAGCGATCAACCGCATTACCAAGGCCACCCGCTACCACCAGCGCCACACCCACTGTCTCCAATAGGCTCGAACGTGGAGAAAGGAAGAACAGGTAGGCCGTAAGAACAATACACACCACCAAGGACATAATGGCGAGCACCTGTGTTGAATCGCCAAACATACCCCACGCGGCACCGGTGTTATATACCAGATGTAGGCGAATAAGCCCTAGGATGGGGCCGGTGATAACGGTGCCCTGTTCGTAGGCACCGTTAATCGCACTCTTGGTAAGCATATCCAAGCAAAACCACACAAGGGCCACGCCAAGGAAGACAAGGATAGTGTGGATGTTGAACCGTTTGTGTAGGTTCGGGTTTGGTTCCGTGCTCAAGAGAGCCTACCCCTCTTCCGTATAACCAATAACATCAAGCACATCTCCGCAACGCTTACACACTGAAGGATGAGCAGGATTACCACCTAGCTCACGATAATTCCAGCAACGCGGACACTTCTCCCCTGCAGCCTGATGAATCTCGACAGATAGCTCCTCGCCCTCAGTAAACGTCACGCCCGACACGATAAACAGCTCCTCAAAGTCGGCAGCGGTATACTTACTCGTCACCGCCAGTACGTCGGCCGGAGCAATAACAGCAATCGCGGCCTCTTGGCTCTTCTTCACAAGCCCTGCGCCACGCGCTTCTTCCAGTGCTTTCGTCACGGCTTCGCGCACTTCAAGTAGTACCGCGAAGTCGGCCTCAAGCACCGAGGCTGCTCCTGCGGGAGGTGCTGGCGAGTAATCCGAATCATCCGGCCAACCCGCAAGCTGCACGTTTGAGGGGTGTCCTCCGTGCTCCTCATCTGCCAGCATGCCACTAGGATAATGTTCCCAAATCTCGTCGGCCGTGAATGACAGGATGGGAGACAGAATGCGCACAAGCGTTTCCAGCATATGCATGAGCACATTTTGTGCCGCTTGCCGGCCTGGCGAATCCGGAGCCTCAGCGTAGAGACGATCTTTGATAGCGTCGAGGTACACCGCCGATAGGTCGTTGATGAAGTAGTCATAAATGATGCGGTAAACCTGGTGGAACTTATAAGCATCGTACGCTGCTTCAACCTCATGGGTCAGACGCTGCAGGCGCACCAGCGCCCATTGATCGATGGGCGCAAGGTCGTCCCACGTTATATTTAGTTGCTCATGGTAATCGATATCGCTCAGGGCACCAAGGATGTAGCGCATCGTATTGCGAATGCGACGGTAAGCTTCACTCGTTCGGTCAAGAATCTCATTAGAGATGCTCACATCCTGAGAGTAGTCAACACTGGCCACCCACAGACGTAGTACATCGGCGCCAGCCTTCGACACAACATCAGCCGGATCCACGCCGTTTCCAAGCGACTTCGACATCTTGCGTCCCTCAGCATCCACGGTAAATCCGCAGTGCATAACGCTCTTATAGGGAGGCACGCCGTAAGCACCAATACTTGTCAAAAGAGACGACTGGAACCATCCGCGATGCTGGTCGGAGCCCTCGAGGTACATATCGGCTGGGAAGTGCAGGCCCTCGGCAGCGCGATGCTTTAGAACGGAGGTGTGCGATACGCCGCTTTCCCACCACACGTCGAGGATGTCTTTCTCGGGAGTAAGCTCGGTGCAGCCGCAAGTTTCACATTTCACCGTGCGCGGTAGATACTCAGACGGCTCGCGCGTGAACCAAGCATCGGCACCCTCAGTCTCAAAAAGTTCAATTACTGCATCGAATGTTTCAGCCGTAGCTACGGTATTGCCGCACTTTGCACACTTGAACACCGGAATCGGCACACCCCATGAACGCTGACGTGAGATACACCAGTCAGGACGGTCGGCTACCATAGCACCGATACGGTTCTTTGCCCATGCAGGTACCCATTCCACCTTGTTCTCAATGGCATCGAGGGCATTTGCGCGCAAACCATTCTTTTCCATGGAAACAAACCATTGATCGGTGGCGCGGAAGATTACCGGCTCATGACAACGCCAACAATGCGGGTAGCTATGGAGGAGTTTTTTCTCGGCTACAAGCATACCTCGCTCACGCAGCCATTCGATAATTTGCGGGTTTGCTACGTCGATATCCAACCCAGCAAAAGGTCCGGCTTCATCAGTGAATACACCATTGTCATCCACCGGCATAAGCAACGACACATCAAATTCAAGCGCCACCAAATAGTCGTCCTGGCCATGTCCGGGCGCCGTATGCACCGCCCCCGTACCAGAATCCATCGTAACATGATCGCCGTAAATAACCGTACCCTTCAGATCCTGACGGATGGGGCAAGTATAGGAAAGTCCTGTAAGCTCACGGCCTTTCAGCGCAATCGGCTCACCATCAAGGCCACGAATTAGCTCATAATTCTCCCAGCCGGCAGTCTCAGCCACTTGTTCTACCAACTCGTGTGCAAAGATCATATTGGATCCATCAACAACCACCATGACGTAGTCGGCATCGGGAGCCAGCGATACCGCCGTGTTGGCTGGAAGCGTCCAAGGTGTGGTCGTCCAGATAAGAACAAACGCATCTCCGGTCGCTCCGGCTGCCTCAAACAATCCAGGCATTGTATCAAGCTTAAACTTCACAAAGATGGAAGAGGATGTCTCGTCTGAATACTCAATCTCAGCCTCGGCAAGCGCCGTATGGCAGCGCTTGCACCAATGGATAGGCTTGCGACCACGGTATACCGAGCCCTCTAGATACATATCTTTAAAAACTTCCACATTGCCCGACTCGTAGTTGGGAGTAAAAGTAAGATAAGGATGCTCCCAGTCGGCATTGACACCTAGACGCTTAAAACCATCGCGCTGAATGTTCACATATTTTTCAGCCCATTCGCGACACAGACGTCGTAGCGTTGGTTGGTCTATTTTAGCCATTTTTTCAGGGCCGAGAGTTTTTTCAACCATATGCTCGATAGGCTGACCATGGCAGTCCCAGCCGGGCACATAGGGCGTAAAAAAGCCGCGTTGTGCATGAGACTTATTTACAAAGTCCTTGAGAATTTTATTGAAGGCGTGTCCAATATGAATCGGACCGTTGGCGTAAGGAGGGCCGTCATGAAGGATGAAGGGGCGCCCATCCTTGTTTTTCTCCAACACGCGTTCGTAGATACGCTCTTCTTCCCACTTTGCCAGACGTTTCGGCTCGCTTTGGGGCAGGTTAGCTCGCATCGCAAAATCGGTCTGCGGCAGATTCATCGTCTCTTTATAACTATTCGCCACGGGATGCCGTACCTTTCCTGTTGCTTGGCACTTGCTCGCTCTTTTCAGTTCAAACCTGTATAGTATAGGTGAAACTACACGCTTTGCCTCACTTCACCTTACATTTCAAAATTGTGACACAGGATATGGTAAGGGATTGAGTATACTTTCTCTATGACAATCCGGCGAAGCCACTTCGACACACCCTAAGCACATCGGAGGTTACGCACTATGGAATTTGAGATCGTCACCGACTCGAGCTGCAACCTTATCGAGGACATGATCGACGACTTCGGGCTTCACATCCTACCCCTCACCTTCATGGTGGATGGCAAGGAGTATCAAAGCTATCTGAAAGGCCAACATACCGACCTTTCTCAGTTTTACACCATGATGAGAGATGGCAAGGTGATTACGACATCATTGCCAAACTTAGCTGAATCCGAAGCATTGATGCGCGGTCTTCTAGAAGAAGGCCATGACGTGCTGTATTTAGGCTTCTCCAGCGGTCTTTCGGGAACGTTTGAGGCAATTGAACTTTTGATTGGCGAGCTGGCTGAGCAATTCCCCGAGCGCAAGCTTTTTGCAGTTGATACGCTCGCTGCCTCTGGAGGTGAGGGACTGCTTATTTGGCATGCGGTGCAACGTGCTCGCTCGGGTGCGTCCATCAATGAGGTGTACGACTGGGTTGAGAAAAACAAATTGAATTTGGCCCATTGGTTCACGGTGGACGACCTTATGTTCTTGTTCCGTGGTGGGCGCGTATCTAAAACAGCTGCATGGGCAGGCACGATGCTAAACATCAAGCCCGTCATGCATGTGGATGACGAAGGGCATTTGGTTCCCCTAGAAAAAGTACGTGGACGCAAAAAATCGCTACATGCACTGGTTGACCATATGGAAAAAACAGCGATACAACCCATTGGTGAGCAAACAGTATTTATCACCCACGGCGAC
>JAEWYG010000135.1 GCA_023395755.1 Actinomycetes bacterium
CAAACCGAACGTCTTCGTCCGAAGGCGCAACCGGCACTTCAAACCCGCCTTTATACCCCATCTCCGGGCTTACAAACGATTCTTCGTAATACTCCGGCGCATCGAATCCCCGCCTCACAACCATCTCCCCGAACTCGTCGCGGCTAAACGCGGCTTGCACAGCATTACCCAACGCCCGCGCTTGAGCCACCACGTTCTCGTCACGCTCGCGCTCGGAAACCACCCCATCAAACACCAATATTCCTCCGGGACGCAGCACGCGAAACACCTCGCCCAGAACCGCTTCAGGGCAGTAATCAACATTAATACTACTGTTGGTGAACACCAGGTCAAATGAACTATCCTTCAAACCGACTGCAGCCAAATCTTCAGGGTATGCAACGCGGTAATCCATGTTGTTGCACGGAAGACCGTTCTTGCGCCACGCGTCTTCCCTAAAAGAAAGGGCTATTTCAATCCAAGCTGGAGTAGGATCAACCCCCACCACGAAGCCCTTCGACCCAACGAAATCGGATAATTTAATAACCCCTTTGCCACGACGACAATCGATATCAAGAACGCGTTTGCCCCTCAAGTCTCCAAGTAGGGTCATCTTGCACTGGCTGGCAAACCCATACTCGTTGGGAAGTTGTTCGTAGTATTTTCTGAGAGCTTCTGTACTAAACGATCGTAGAGCTTCCATATAAGCCGCCTTTGCGTACTGCGCTTTTGCTACTTGTAAGAAACGTGAGAATTGTTAACCAACCACGATAGAGCAGCCTCACGTAGCGCGAACACGCGCGCCTCGTCACCTAGGCCTTGGTCTTCTAGCTGCTTGCGAATTTTCATGCGTTGTTCGGCATCGTTGCCCGGCATTTGTGCGGTAATATCATCGTCTGAAAGCTCGATATCAAGATGGTCTGCCAGCGCATCGATGGCACAGGTAACCTGCAAGGCTTCCAATGGCTGACCCGGCAGTAAATCGGCCGTATCAGGCTCCTCCACCAGACGTTTTGCCAGTTCATCTAACACCAGATCGGGGAATTGTGCATCGTCTTTGGCCAGATCTGGCTTGCCAAACTGACTAGCCACACCCGCGCGGAACTCAGCCACCGTCGTTGCAGGTGCAAAGTGCTCACGAACTAGCTCATCGGTCAGTTCTGGCTGATGAGCAGACAATATCTTTTCTACGGTAACCCGCATGGTTAACTGAGCAAAGTCGCCCTCTTTTGCCAGTGGCATTTTAATCTGAGCCACAGCATCCTTTGTCTCACCCATGCTCATGCCAACAATCTCATCGTCAAACGAACGAGGCATCTCACCCGCACCCACATGGTAAAGAGAGTGTTGTAAAACGAAGTTGGAGGCGGGGTTACCATCAATACAAGCATCCTCGGTGGTCACGACAATATGATCACCCGAAATGACAGCACGGTTTTCGGCAATCTCATGATAAACAGCTAGCGGCTCCAAAAGCTTTTCTATCTGGGAATCTACGAGGCTTTCCGGTACCTGAGGCTTCGGCAATTCGATTACTACCGGGTCATACGAGGTAAGTGTGTACTTTTTCATAGTTCGTCTCCTTTGCTGTACTTTTAGATGTCAATATCTTCGACGCGTCGACGCAGTTCGCGTTGGCGCTCCGATAGAATCATGTCCGCATTGTGGGAAAAATAAGACGCACTTCCATACTGAGCCAAATAACGCGCCGAACTAGTACGTGACGTAAGCTCTGTGGTAAACACCACCATTTCCTGCTTATCTCCAAACGCCTTCTCGACAAAGGCAAAAGCACGAGCCAAGCGTTGTTCGATCGCGCCCACGCGCGCCTGCAGCGCTTCTGCCTTAACCGAAAACATCTGAGAAAGAAAGTCATAGCATTGCGTCGGCGTTCCGCTATGCGGCACAGCCTGAACAAGCGCGGCAATTTCGTCCAGCTCGCGCTCAGCCGTAGCGCGGCGACCCTTAGATAGGTTACCGGCCGCCAAAGACAGCTCCAACTGTGAAGTTCGGCGACGTTCAAGATCCGACAGGAGGCAGCCAATATCCTCTCCCTCTTTCACCGCAGGCAACAGCGCACGTAAATCGTCACGCAAGGTAATCAGAACATCAGTATCTTGAACCATAGCCTGCATATCGCTACACACGGCATCCACCAAAAGCCCAACCAGCGACAAGCGCTCATCAAACTCCGCCTCAACTGCACGCTCGATTATACCCTCAACCTCGCCACCACCGAGGATTTCGTCGATGCGATAGTCGTCACAGTACTTATTAAACAAGTCGTAGTAGGCAGCGAACTCTCGAGCGATAACCTCACTTTGGATGTACTGAACAATCAGATCGTAGTCCACCTGCTTATCCAAGCGTTCGAATATTCTCATGATGTCGGAAAGATCGTCCCAGCCACGTGCGGTCACAAACGACTTGCCTTCGAGCGAAGCCTCAATAGAGTAAAAGCGGTGCTTTTTGATCTCAAGAAAGGTGAGGATAGCAGGATGCGTTGCCTTCGAGACGGCATACGCCTTCCATGCGCCAAAGTCTGGCTCAACATTAACCTTCTTTACGCGATCGAGCGTAACGATGTCAAACTCATGCACCGCTTTATTGTATTCGGGCGGATTTCCTGCCGTAACAATAATCCATCCTTCAGGCACCGCATGACGGCCAAATGTTTTGAACTGCAAAAACTGAAGCATCGAAGGATACAGGGTCTCAGAAACACAGTTAATCTCATCGAGAAACAAAATACCTCGGGCAACCCCGCTCTTTTTTATATAAGCATACACCGACGCAATAATCTCACTCATGGTGTACTCAGAGGCCTCGTACTCCAGTCCCCCATAGCTTTCATGCACAATGAACGGCAAGCCCAATGCGCTTTGACGCGTATGATGCGTCATGGAATAAGACACCAGGCCAATGCCCAGCTCACTGGCTATCTGGGTCATAATCGCGGTCTTTCCGATACCAGGAGCCCCTACCAAAAACACTGGTCGCTGCCGAGCAACATCGAGGAGTGGTCGTCCTCGTTCATCACACGCAAGGTATGCCTCAACGGTATCTTTCACTTGCTGCTTAGCTTCTGCAATGTTCATTTCCCACTCCTCTAGTCCACCGATTGCTTCCCTCTACCGTACAGCACATCGTCTTTCCCATCAGGCCAAACCCCTCTCATCCAAAATGACCTTCAGCGCCCACGAGGGCACCACAGGATCCGAATAACCATCATCCACAAACACAAACACTGCATCGTAGGCAGGCGTATTGCGCGGAAAAGTGCCCTGCCCGTCGGTAAAGTAAACAATCCCTCGCAGATCGGTAAACTCCCCCTTCTCCACCAGAAGGTTCACGTAGTCAAACGCCGGACGAAAATCCGTGCCTCCAAAGCCCTTCAGCTCCATCGTTTCGATATAAAGATCAAGCTGATCTAGCGACGTTATAAGCGTATCGTCCTGAACCCGCGCATCACACTGAATAAGATGAATGTTTACACGGTCGGTGAAGCTTTCTACTTGCCTTAATAGATTGTATGTCTTTCGGATAAACGCCTGAACCAAAGGTCCCGATACCGATTCCGAGGTATCAACAACAATGGCGAAGTCGTGCACCGCATGCGCTTCCTTATACTCCAGCGGCTCGATTAGCGGCATGTTGCCGTAGCGCTCTAAACCATAGGTGTAGTAGATATAGTCGAACTCGTCGTCGTTTACGCGCATGCGTTCATGCAATGTGGCGAAGCGCCTAAGAAAATCGGCGTAATTGTATTTCTCACGATTAACTGCCTCAAGCGCAGCAGCGAAGCTACCCGCACCTTCGCCCTGACGGAGCAAAGACGCCTCCAGTTCTATCTGAATGCGCTGACTTATGTCCTCCCATGCCTGCGACAAGGCCTCGTCAAATCCCGGGTTAGCATCAAGCGTTGGAGATGCGCTCCCTTCAGAGGCGCCCTCGGCTTCGGGATGATCGCGGTTTTCCTCATTATTGGCCACGTCTCGGTCACCCTCATCGCCGCTACCCTCCGAAGCGGGCGTGTCCATTGCTCCCCAGGTGTCGTCAAGCGACTCACTTCCGCCGGTATCGGGTAGTTCACCACCCTCGCGCTGCTCTGACCGCTGGCGCGCCGCAGTCTGGGAACCTCGCGCCACCTCTTCACCCTCGTCTCCGTACCAAAGACCATGGGTATCGTGATAGAACATCGGTGCCAGAGATCGCAGGTCAGTACGGTTACCCTCGTTTGAAAAGAAATGGTACAGCCGCTCCGCCGTAATGACGCCCCCCACCTGTGCGCGAAGAACCCGCAGCGACTCACGTGCCCGTCGATCCATATTGGAGGGAAACACATCTCCAACCAAATCTAACAACAGCGCCTCAATGGCAATATCACACGCAACGTCCCATGGCTGACGTAAAACTGAGTACAACATAAAGGGATGTCGGAATATGCAATGGAACAGGCAGTGGATAACATCGCGCACCACTTCATTCGGCGAAAGCTTAAAGCGAGCCACCACATACTCGGGATCGTAATAGAGCTTCACGCCATCGCTCGCTATACCGTACACAGTAAAGCTAGGTACAAGCGGCATACGCCAGAGTGCTCTATCGAGAAAACGAAACTGCACGGCAAGAGACGTGCGCGCTTCTTCAAGTATGTCGTTTGCTACCGGAGCGCAGCGCTCATAACGCTCGCGTTTCTCAGCCATGCGTACTTCGGAAGACAAACTTACCCGCTGGTCGTCAAGGCGACCGCGCATCTGCTCTCGCTCTTCAAGGACGACGTCCCCTTTGGCTATCGGCGTCATATCTTTCATGGTTTGCTTACAAGCTAAAATCTACACCCGTGCACGAATTACAGCTATGTTGCAATTCCAGTAGACAGGCAGTAGCTTGAGTCCTCCCCTCATGCGTCGATTTTTCCAATTCCGCCGCTATATCACGCTCATCCAGCAGATTTCGTTCGCAAAGCGCCTCCAACGCCTTGAAATTTCCTTTATCGGCAAAGTAGCGGCATATCGCACGACTTTTGTGGAGAAAGATATTCTCGTACCACTCGCGCGCCTGATCAGACAACCCCATAGGGTGAATTAACCGATTCAATCCTGCCGACGCAAACTCCGCAATGCTCGCTGCATGAGTTACCCATGAATCGTAGTACTCAAAATTAAACACGGTTCCCCTTGAGCCCGCATCAAACAGATACGTCAGCGAACGGAATCGCGCCGAAAGTTCAGGTACTGCAAAATCGCCCGACGAATAACCGTCAATGGGATGAGGAAAATCGACATGGACTAACGGAATAGAACGCGCCGTCGAAAATGCCCCCACACATATGCTGCGCAGATGATTGTGCAGATACAACTCTTCCACCCCGTCAACCCCGCAAAAGGCAAGACTCGCAATATGTGTTACGGCTTGCGGCATGCGCACCACACGGTCGGGTCCCATGTATAACAAACACGAATCGCCACCCGCCTTACTGCCACCTCGCTGGCAGAGAAGCCCGCTTTCGCTATAGAATAGGGGATTCCGATCGTCAAGAAGAACCGACCGAAGGGGCTTTTTGGGCATAAGCTGATTCTCCCCCTGCACGAGCA
>JAEWYG010000170.1 GCA_023395755.1 Actinomycetes bacterium
TCGCTACACGGCGCGCGTCATCCGTGGTGTGAAAGTGGGACCGAGCCCCGATTGGCTGGCTGAACGTGTGACCGCCTTGGGTGCGCGTTCTATCAATAACATTGTCGATGTAACCAACTACATTCTATTCCTGCTGGGACAGCCGCTGCATGCTTTCGATTTCGACCAACTGGCCGGGACGGACGGCAAAGCTCATATTGTGGTGCGGCCTGCTGCCGAGGGCGAGCAGTTTACTACCTTAGATGGCGAGGATCGCGCGCTTACCGCCGATATGACCGTTATCGCCACGCCTGAGCGCGCCGTGGCACTGGCGGGCGTTATGGGAGGCCTCGACACCGAGGTTACCGATGATACGGTTACGGTGTTGTTGGAAGCGGCTACGTTCGATCGCGCACATACCAGCCGTACCAGTCGCAATCTGGGACTTATCAGCGAAGCATCCATGCGTTACGAACGCGGTGTGGACGATAATCCCGTTGCCGCCAATGCCGATTTCGCCGCAGCGCTTCTAGCTGAGGTTGCCGGAGGCGTGGTGTGTCCAGGTTTGGTGGATGTGTATTTGGAATCGACTAAACCCATCAACCTCGAGTTTCGTATTCCGCGCTTCTGCGCCATGATGGGTGCTGATATTCCGCGTGCAGATATCGAGGATATTTTAGTTCGTCTGGGTTGTGTTGTGGCCGACGCTACCGACGCCGGGGTGCTTGCGGTAACCACGCCAACGTTCCGTCCCGACTTAGAACGCGAGATTGATCTGTACGAAGAAGTACTGCGTTTGTGGGGCATGGATCGTGTTCCGCCTACGCTTCCAGGTGGTCGCGGACGGGTTGGCACGCGCTCGAATACCGAGCATGTACTTGATATCGTGAACAACACCATGCGCAGCTGCGGTCTAAACGAGACCATGACCTACTCGTTTGCTGAGCCGGACGACCTCAGCCGCTTACGCATGACTCCGGAAGGTTTGGGCGAACCCGTTGAGTTGATTAACCCCCTTAATGCCGATCAATCCGTTATGCGCCAAAGCATTGTTCCTGGCCTGCTGCGTAACGTTGCCTACAACCAGAGCCGTGGCGTGAAAAACGTACAGCTCTACGAGACGGGTTCTGTGTTTTTTGCTGCTGAGGGCCGCAAGCAGCCCAAGGAGCGTCGCCGTCTGGCTGCAGTTATGGCGGGCGCCCTGCGCGACGACGGATGGAACGAGCAGATTCCTGCATTCGACTTCTTCGACGGCAAGGGTGCCGTGGAAAATCTCGCTCGCGAACTGGCTTTGCCGAAGTTGCGTTTTAAGGCGCTGACCGCTGAAGAGGCGCCGCATGTGCAACCTGGTCGTGGTGCACAGGTGCTTTCCGGCGGTACGGTGTTGGGTTGGGTGGGCGAGCTTCATCCGCTTGCAGTTGATGCGTATCAAGCCGATGCTCCGGTGGTGGCGTTTGAACTGGATGTGGATGCCCTCGTGAAGGCGGCTCGTCCTGCACGTGACTATGTGGATGTACCCACGTTCCCTGCAGTGTCCATGGATATAGCTTTTGTGGTAGACGAAGGCGTTACTCATGAGAAGTTGGTGCAATGTATGAGTTCGGCAGGTGGTAAGCTGCTAGAAGAGGTGCGTCTGTTCGATGTGTATCGCGACGATCAACGCATCGGCGCAGGTAAAAAGTCGATGGCCTATGCTCTTACGTACCGCGCGGTCGACCGTACCCTTACCGGTGAAGAAGTGGACAAAGCGCACGAGCGTTTGGTGAAGAAGGTTTGCGGCGCTACGGGGGCAGAGGTTCGCGGATAGCGGATGTTATCTTCCCGTAACGGCAGGGGCGCCAACCAAATCGCACACGGGCAATGATACGAGAGGCCAAGTAAGCAATGGTCAAGGAAAAGGGAAGCGATACCCACACGCGTAGGCGGCAGGTGCTGGTGGCAGCGATTGGTGCTGCCCTTCTGCTTGGCATGGCTGTGCTGCTGGTGATGCATGGCCGCCAGGCCCTTGCCTTTTTTACGGATGGCTCCTCTGTCCAAGAGCAGGCTGCACGTTTGGGTCCCTTCGCACCGTTGGTCTTGGGGGCCCTTGTCGTTTTGCAAGAAGTGACGGTTGTTGTGCCTAGTGAACCTCTTGAATTGGCGGCAGGTTACGCGTTTGGTTTTTGGAAAGGTGCGTTGATATACCTTGCGGCAAGTGTCGTGGGGTGTATTGCCATTATTGCTATTGTGCGGTTTGGTGGTAGTCGGGTGGTAAACCTGTTTCTGTCAGAAAAGAGACAGGCGAAGTTGGCGCGATTGCGTCAGTCTCAAAAGTTTGATCTGGCATTGCTGGCTGCCTTTTTTATCCCTGGCTTACCGAAAGACATTATGGCTTATACGGCGGCGCTTGCGGGTATGCACCCGGTGAAGCTTGTTGTGGTAACGACGGCGGGTCGGTTGCCGTCGATTGCGGCTGCGGCGCTTGCTTCATCGTTTGCGGCGGCGGGCGATTGGCGTGCCACTGCGGTGGTGTTCGGCGTTACGGCTGCCTTGGTGTTGGTGGGAACGCTTGCATATCACTACCTAAGGCGTCGTCGCCCGCGCGGAGGGGAAGATTCTCGGTAGTCTGTTCATGTTGCTGCCTTTGGATGCTTATGGGGTGCTACCATAGCGGCAAATGAAAGGAAGCAGCATGTATGATGGAGAAAATCAGCCAGCACGCAATGAAGTCTGCTGGTGCGGCAGTGGTAAGAAGTACAAAAAATGTCACCTTGCTTTTGATGAACGGTTGCAGTCGCTTGCCGAACAAGGGTTAGAGGTGCCCGCCCGCTCACTGTTAAAATCGATGGGCGATATTGATGGCATTAAGCGCAGTGCCGCAGTGAACGTTGGTGCTCTCGATTATGTTGCTGAGCGCATCTCTGCGGGTGTAACAACGGGCGAGATTAATCGCTGGGTGCACGATTATACGGTCGAGCATGGAGCCGTTCCGGCTCCCCTGAACTATGAGGGTTTTCCTAGGAGCGTTTGTACCTCAATAAACGAAGTAGTGTGTCACGGCATTCCTGCCGATGATGAAGAGTTGCATGAGGGAGACATCGTAAACGTGGACTGCTCCACTATTCTGGGCGGCTACTACTCCGATTCTTCGCGCATGTTTTGTATTGGCCATGTCGATTCCAAGCGTGAGAATTTGGTGCAGGTGACTAAGGAAGCCGTTGAAGCTGGCTTGGCTCAGGTCAAGCCTTGGGGCTTTATTGGCGATGTGGGACAGGCCTCGCGCGAGGTGGCCGAGCGTGCAGGTTATTCAGTCGTGCGCGAGTTTGGAGGGCATGGTATTGGGCTGGAATTCCATGAAGACCCCTTTGTAAGCTTTGCTGCCAAGAAGGGTGAGGGCATGGTGTTGGTACCGGGTCTGGTGTTCACCATTGAGCCGATGGTTAATGCCGGCGGTTCCGAAATAGATATGAGCGACCCCAATGGCTGGACTGTACGTACTGCCGATGGAAGCCTTACTGCACAATGGGAAATCCAGGTTGTAGTAACCGAAACCGGCTGCGAAGTACTTTGCTGGTAAACGGTCCGAGCTGAAATCTTTCTTACTACTAAGAAATGCCCGCTGGATGTAATCACGGCGGGCATTTCTTCTTAATGCGAATGGTTGCGAGGGAGGGAGAATCCGCATCCATTCTGGAGAGGTGTTGGTCGGTTTACTTTTGGGCTACCATGCGACCAATGACGTAGCCTTCGGTGTAGCAGCGGCCCAGCGACAATCCAAATACGGTAAGCGGGTAGTCGATACCTCCATAGAAGTGTCCCGCACAGTTTCCGATGGCGTACAGGTTCTCAATAACTTCTCCTTGAGGTGTTAGGCATTCATGTTTTTCGTTTATGTCAACACCGGAGCAAATGGCCGAAATTCGTACCCAGCGATGAATGCCATAGAAGGGCGGCGTATCGATGGTTTTTAAATACTTAGAAGGCACTCCGAAGTCTTCATCTTTCCCAGCTGCCGCCATCTCGTTGTAGCGCTTGACGGAAGCGGTGAATGCCGCTGTGTCAGATATCTCCAGTTTTTTTGCCAGCTCTTCCAAAGTATCGGCTTTAAACGTGCGTACTAAGTCTTCGAATACGCCTTCTCGTTTCACGTTTTCTTCAGGCATGTATACCTTGAGGGCTTCGGGATCTACCAGCTTGCCTGGCCAATCGGCAGCCTTTGTCATGTAGTCGGCATCGAATATTTGCGTATACCATCCTTGGTCGGCCTCAGAGCG
This sequence comes from Actinomycetes bacterium, assembly GCA_023395755.1. GTDB lineage: Bacteria > Actinomycetota > Coriobacteriia > Coriobacteriales > Eggerthellaceae > Gordonibacter. Next base: position 4,233 of record JAEWYG010000170.1, read on the forward strand.
TAGATAGTTGTTTAGAAGCGACATCTCAACGGTTTCGTTTACGAAGCGTGTGCCGTCGTTTTTCACGGCAAGGAATGGCATGTCACACATAGAGGCCGGACCCGCATCGAAGTCGTGTAACATCTTGGTATGCGCAAGGTCTTCCATTTTGCCACCAGCCCAGATAACCATCCTATGGCCGTCGCCCGTTTTATTGCTTTGCTTGCGGGTGAAGTTTTTCAAATCAGGCTGGTAGTAATTCGACATCTCTTCGTTGTTTTGGTAGTCGCCCGTAGCAACAATAACACCCTTTTTGGCATTAAATTGCACATTGCCATTCTTGCCGTGAGCGATAACACCGGTTACTTTTCCGGAACTGTCCTTCACGAGCTGCTTTGCTTCGTGCGAATAGAAAATTTGAACACCTTCTTTTTCGGCGGTCGTTGCCAAGGCGCGCATGCCGTCGCCAGTAGTGAGAGGTTTGGGGCCGAAGAACGATGTAACGAAGTTCATGTTGTAGCCCATTTTTTTAATAAGAGGCATGTGCTGTACGTTACCCTGGTCTATAACGGTAGCGCCGCCTTCTTTAGCTTTTTCGATTACCCATTTTACGGCTTCGCCGGAATTGTTTGCCCAGAGCTCCACTAGTTTACGGGTGGGGCGGTGTTGGCTATCTTTAATAAGTTGGGATACGAGGTTTGCTATGTCGCCCGGATCGCTGGTGGAAAGGTCGATGCCGCTTCCAGAGTTCCCCTGACTAATGGCTTGGTTTTCTTTTTGGATGAGTGCCACACTTGCTCCGGCTTCTTGCGCTGCGAGAGCGGCTGGTACGCCAGCGGCCCCGGCACCGATAACCACCACATCGAAATCTTTGGTTTCAGCGATATCTTTAATGGGGTCGGGTTGGACGAGAAATGCAGGTAGCCCTTCGCGGCCATGGCCGGCAGCTATTGTGGTACCTTTTGCGGCGGCGGACGATCCTCCGCTTGCGCTGTCGGCTTTCTGAGGAGCGCAGGAGGCTAGAGCTCCTGCTGCAGCAACACTC
>JAEWYG010000092.1 GCA_023395755.1 Actinomycetes bacterium
GTATTTATCACCCACGGCGACTGCCTAGATGAGGCTGAGTACCTTGCTAGTGAAGTGCGTGAACGCTTTGGGTGCGAGAACATTGTTATCAACTACGTAGACCCCGTTATCGGCGCACACTCGGGGCCCGGCACCATGGCTCTATTCTTCTTGGCAGACAAGCGGTAGATTCAAAAAGTTTCAAAAAGAATGAGCCTCCGTATTGAGGCTCATTCTTTTTAGTTAAACAGTTAATAGCAATCCTGTTTACTTATAGTCAGCAGGATTTTTACTGGCGGAACCCGTGGTATTGCCCTCGCCTCTCAATTCACGACCGAAACGAACAGCGCTCTCTCCGAAACGGTCCTTCACGAGATCGGTCGCTTCGATGAGACCGCGACGCTTTACCTCATCCCTTACGACAGGCTGAACGTCGTTTTCATTTGGTACTGCTTCAGCCAAGTCAAATAAGCTTTCCTGCATACCCTCTTCAACGTCAAAGCCCGTCATGCTTACACCCAATAGGCGCACCGGGGTGCCGGGATACCACACCTCATCAATCATGCGATAAAGCAAGGGAGCAAAAGCCAGTTCATCATCACTAGGATGGTCAAGACGCCTCTGCACACTACGAACGCTCAAGTCGTCAAAACGTATCTTTAATCCCAGCGTACGACCTTTTAACTCCTTACGTCGCAAGCGACGTCCCACCTTTGCAGCCATCGTGGACAGAGCAGCCTCAACCTCGTCGCGCTGAGTGAGGTCGACGGCAAAGGTTGTCTCATTAGAAATAGATTTCACCTTTTCAGTGGTAACCACCGGAGAGTCATCGCCGCCATTCGCTCGAATATGCATAACGTGTCCATTTTTGCCGAATAAACGCACGAGTTGGAATTCGTCGGCAGCAGCGATATCACCAAGTGTAATCATGCCGCGCGATTTCAGCTTCGCCTCTGCTGCCGCACCGATACCACTTAAGGCGCGCACTGGTAAAGGAGCAAGAAAACTACGCTCACGACCAGGATATACCACGGTTAGCCCGCGCGGCTTATCCATATCTGAGGCAATCTTAGCAACCGTCTTCGTTGATCCTACGCCTACAGAACAAGTCACTCCTAACTTCTCCACCTGTCGCTGGATACGTTGCGCCACGATTACGGGATGCTCTCGATTTACCGCCGTAGGGGTTACGTCAGCAAATGCTTCATCGATACTTACTTGCTGCACGTAAGGAGTTTCATTGCGAACAATGTCCATAATGGCACGAGACACTTCGTTATATCGATCAAAATGTCCACGTGTCCAAATACCCTCGGGGCACAAGCGACGCGCAGTCGAAGCAGGCATAGCACTGCGTACGCCGAAACGACGTGCCTCGTAGGATGCAGTAGATACCACCCCGTGTTTATCTGCATCTCCCCCTACGATAACAGGCTTACCGCGCCAGCCGGGATGGTCTAACTGTTCTACCGAAGCGAAAAATGCGTCTAAATCAACCAGGAGGATGGCAGGTCCTAACCACGGCTCTAGCGACAGCATGCTTGCACTTTCAGAGGATGATACTGCTGCAGAAATCCCGTTCACGGAATAAAGACAAGAGGTTCCTTGTTCGACACGCGTAAAGAAATCGGAAGCAGAAATGTCCGATAACAGGGCATCATTGTGTGCTTTATCTTTCATCATTATGCTAATAAGTCTACCATGTCGCAGGCAGTGGTAGGAAAAATGTGTTAGGATAGTTCATTCCTTGTAAGGTGATTACTCGCAAACAAGGGACCTAACATACGACGGCTATGCTTGAATCTGCCACTCTTAAACGTTCCCCCAGATTCTCTGCCACACCTATTCAATAACATGTCAGAACGGGACGGGAAGGAGAGACCACGTGGCAGATAAATGCAGCTTGGGACCTGGAGTACGTGCCACTGTAACCGCATTACCAGAGCAACTTCTCTCTCCGCCCTATGAGTTACGTACCGAGATGAACTGGATAGACTTTTCGGGAACGGCGAATCCATTGGGCACTCCCCCTTCGTTTATCCGCGCAATGGAAGCCGCCCTTACCGCGGGCGAACTAAACTATTCTCCCGACCGCGAAGCTCATGCCCTACGCAGTGTGCTAGCACGTCAACACGGATTGCCTGTTGAATCATTTTTAGCTGGCACTACGGTAGGCGATATGGTACGCGCCGTAGCCCAAACCTACCAACCTTGTACCGTAGGTGTATCGGTACCAGGACCGGTAGAGTATGCATTAGCTACCGGAAATGCAGGACATCGGGTGGTTGAAATAACTAGTCCAGCTAGCTTTGTTGTGCCCGATCCTATCTCTGCAGCTCGTCACGGCATCACATTCGACGCGGCAGTATTAGCAAACCCAGGATATCCCACTAGTCGTTTATTGCCTCTTCCTACGTTGACGGCCTATCTCGAAGCATGCACTTGGGTCGTTGTTGATGAGCGCCTAATAGAATTAACACTTGGCGGCGAAAGCGCAGTGCCCCTCGTGAAGGAACATCGCAATCTAGTTGTGGTCAGATCGTTTTGCGACCCTTTCGCCATGCCGGGCATCCCTTTAAGTTACTGTGTTGCTCATCCAGAAACTATCGCACAAATCGCACGCTTTTACGATAGTTCAGCGGTGCCGATGTTCGCTGAGGTACTAGGGGAATTTGCTCTGGCTGAGCGCGAACACCTCGAGCGTACGCGTGAATTCCTCGATACCGAAATCCCTTGGATGCAGTGCATGCTTAGCCTAGTACCTGGCATTGATATCTATCCTGCCGAAGCTAACTACGTTATGTGCGCGTTCACCAGTAAACCTGATCTCCATTTAGGTGTAGCAAACACCGAGGAACTGGCCATGCGTTTACAGCTAGCAGGCTTTCTCATTCGTAAGCTTGAAGGAATACCCGGAGTGCCCAACGACAAGCACTTCTGCGTAGCTGTGCGAACTCGCGAGGACAATGAAAAACTTATCACTGCCCTACGCGAGATCATTGTTGGGCAATAGGCTACTTTATTCCCCTCACAACGTAACCTGCTTCCACCACTGCATTCTTTAACGCTTCATCTGATACTTCTTGAGAAAGCGTGACCACCGCAGTCTTCGCATCTAAATCTACAACAGACCCCCTCACACCCTCCACCGCCGCAAGTGCCTCCTTCGCATGCGCCACGCAGTGTTGACATTTCATGCCTTCCACCTGTAGCGTTTTTTCTCTTACGGAAGGCTCCTTGTCAGACAAGCAGGAAGCTTCCTCTTTCCTATCGATTTCGCCTTCATCCTCTTGCACTAGGTGTTCGACAGCGGACTCACGGTCACTGCGGAAGCTGTTATCCTTAAAGTTTGCTTTCCAACGACGCAGGCGTAGCGCATTACTTACCACGAAGATCGAGCTTAGGCTCATGGCTGCAGCGGCAATCATAGGGTTCAAGAACACACCGAACCCGGCCAACACGCCCGCAGCCAAGGGAATACACGCCACATTGTACACAAGAGCCCAAAACAGGTTCTGCTTTATGATGCGCATAGTCGAGCGCGATAGCTGAAGAGCGGCGGGCACATCCATGAGATCGCTGCGCATAAGCACTACATCTGCACTCTCGATGGCAACATCGGTGCCGGCTCCGATAGCAATACCAACATCAGCGCGCACCAAGGCAGGTGCATCGTTGATACCATCGCCCACCATGGCCGTTTTTCCGCTTTCGGACAAACGACGTATTTGAAGCTCTTTGCCATCGGGAAGCACGCCAGCTACGACCTCGTCAACGCCCACTTGTCGCTGGATAGCTGCAGCCGTACGCTCATTATCGCCCGTGAGCATAACGGTACGTATTCCCAAAGCGCGCAATTCAGATATGGCGTCCTTGCTCGTAGGCTTAACCGTGTCCGCCACAGCAATAACGCCAATCAAGATATTTTCACGAGCGAAAAAGAGTGGTGTTTTCCCATCGTCAGCAAACGCCTGCGCAGCACTTACCAGATCGCCTAGAGCAATACTGCGGGTTTTCATCATGCGTAGATTTCCCGCGCATGATGGATAGTCGTCTACCTTAGCTGCAATACCCTCGCCGGGTATCTGCTCAAACGCATCCACAATCAAGGGAAATGCACCTTGTTCGCGCGCATAAGCACACACTGCCCGTGCGAGCGGATGCTCGGAGCGCTCCTCGATGGATAGTGCAAGTTCCAGCAGCTCATCTTCGGTTGCATTGGGCGCAACTACCACATCAGTAACACTTGGCTTACCCGAAGTAATGGTTCCCGTCTTATCAAGCACGACCGTTTTCACATCATGCGCATTCTCTAGCGCATCTGCCGATTTAATCAGAATGCCGCTTTTCGCACCGCGTCCTGTTCCCACCATAATGGCCGTAGGTGTTGCGAGCCCCAACGCACACGGACATGAAATAACTAATACCGCAATAGCATGTGCCATAGCTGCCTCAAGCGTGCCACCCACAAGCATCCATGCAAGGAAAGTCACGAGCGCAATAACAATAACAATTGGAACAAACACGCCACTGATCTTGTCCGCAATCTTCTCGATGGGCGCCTTTGAACTGGTGGCATCATCAACTAGGCGGATGATGCTCGCAAGAGTAGTGTCGGCACCCACGCGTGTGGCACGCATAGTAAAATACCCCGTACGATTCACGGTTGCACCCGTTACGGTGTCGCCAGACATCTTATCCACCGGCACCGACTCACCAGTAATGGCACTCTCGTCCACCGAACCCGCACCTTCTACCACCACTCCATCTACGGGCACACTTTCGCCCGACCGCACGGCAAGTATGTCGCCCACCTGAACATCATCGGCCATTATCTGTTCTTCGGTGCCATCTTCTAAAATTCGCACCGCCGTTTTTGGTGCCAAGTCCATAAGGCTCGCGATTGCATCAGTCGTACGACCCTTAGCGCGCGCTTCAAAGAACTTACCCAACGTAATGAGGGTAAGAATCATCGCGGCCGATTCGAAGTACAAATCCATCGTTGCTGTATGTGCACCATGCACATCGCCCGATCCTAGCGCGTAGGCGATACGATATAAAGCATAGACACCATATACCGTAGCAGCAGCTGCTCCCAACGCAATGAGGGAGTCCATATTTGGTGCTCGATGCGCAAGCGCTTTAAACCCAACACGGAAGAACTTGAAGTTCACAAACAGCACGGGAATAAGCAATAGCAACTGAGTAAGCGCGAATACCATGACATTCTGCTCGCCCAAGAAAAATCCAGGAAGAGGCCAACCAAACATGTGACCCATGGAAAGATAGAATAACGGCACCGTGAACACAAGTGATACAATCAAGCGGCTTTTTACCGCGCGGGCTTGCGACTGCGCTTCGTTGAGAGGCGTTGTTGAGGTTTTGTTATGTGCGGTAGCCTCGGAATTTTCGCGTACATCACGGGGTATGGCACGGTAGCCTATTTTATCCACTGCCGCACGTATCGCACTCAGTGTTGCAGGATCACCGTCGTAATCTAGATCCATACTATTTTTCAGCAGATTAACTGCCACCTGAGATACGCCCGGAACTCCTTTCGCTGCCTTTTCGACGCGTGCCGAGCAAGCCGAGCACGTCATTCCCGTCACGTCGAATGTCTGCTTCATAAATACGCCCTCTCTAGCGGCTGAACCGCTTTATTAATTTCATAACTTCATCGATCGTATCGGCTTTACCTTGCATAATCTGATCACTTACACAGGTCTCGAGATGGTTTTGCAGCACGAGGGCCGACACACTGCGCACAGCGCTTTCTGCAGCTGCTAATTGGGTGAGAACATCGCCGCAGTAACGATTGTCATCAATCATGGCTTTTACCCCATTCAATTGCCCAATAGCCCGGTTAAGTCGCTTCTGCAAATCCTCCTGCAAGGTAGCACTGCGTGGCATATCCTTGTAGCGTTCTTCATTAGTATCCTTTTTGCGCGACTCTCCAACAGTAAGCGTAGCGCTCTGGTAAACAGGGGTCATGGTGTGCCTTTCATATCTTATCTATATACCTATTAGGGGTATTAATATATACCTTATCATCGTATATGACGAGTGAAGTATATACCCCTAATGGGTATTGTCAAGTGCAGTTTTAGAATCGATAGATAAAAGGTGAGAGAACTATACTGGATACTACGAGAGACACAATTAGCGTTTCTTTAACAGACGACAACGTGTTCATCAGCCGTTGCTATAACCCGTCTTTGAAGAAAAATCAGGCCAGTTTCCTAGTTTGAACTTGGGAAACGGCCTGATTTCAATGTAGGATTTCTGTTGTGGAATAGCCTTGTTCACAACTTTTTCGTACGAGCAAGCATCTCCTT
>JAEWYG010000169.1 GCA_023395755.1 Actinomycetes bacterium
CCGCGTCTTTCGAAGCTTTATCAGCCCCGCTGTATCTGCGCGTTGGATCAGTTCCCGCGTACGGCTGTGGGAAAGATTGACCGTACTGCTTTGGAGGCTTTGTATGACCAGCGTATCGAGGTGGTGCGTGTTGTACTGCATCGTATTAGCTTGCCGTTTGTGCAACCGTTTAAGACGGCGAAAGGCTTGTTGCGTACCCGGGAGTCGATCATCGTAGAGGTACAAGATCATGCGGGGCGTACGGGTTTAGGAGAATGCGTTGCCTTCGAAACCGATTGGTATTTGCCAGAGACATTAGATCAAGATGCGCGTGTGCTAAGAGACGTGCTGGCTCCCTTGGTGTTAAGTGAGGTGTATCTACATCCCTCCGAGGTGAGCGCTTCGTTTGCCCGATGCGCTGAAGCAATAGGTTTCCCATTGGCGCAAGGCGCGTTAGAGCCAGCATTGTGGGACCTGTACGGCAAGATTGTAGGTAAGCCTCTTTGGCAGCTAATCAGTGCGTCAGCGAAGGTGAATGCTGCGGAAGGTGTAAGCGAAAAAGAAGCGCGAGTTGCGAATACGTGTGAGGGTGTGTCCCGTTCGCCAGTAAAAGCCACTCCTGCGGGTGCTGTGGTAGGCATAAGCTCGTCTGAAGATACCGTGGAGGCCGTGCGACGCTGCGTTGAGGCGGGCTATCGCCGGGTGAAGTTAAAGATAGCTCCTGGCTGTGCTCCGGTTGTGCGAGCGGTACGCGATGCGTTTCCGCAGCTTATGATTACGCTTGATGCTAACCAAAGTTTCATGGAGCATCATCTAGACGAGTTGCGTGTTTTAGATGGATGTGGTGCCGCTTGGATCGAAGAACCGCTGGATCCGCGTCGTGCTCCTACCGTGGGGCCCGCCGATCTGTTCTCTCGCTTGGTACGTTTGCAGCGCATGCTGCAAACGCCGATCTGTCTTGATGAATCTATTGCTCGCCCTCAAGATGTGGGCCGGGCTCTTCAGCATCCCGATTTGCGCTGTTATGCACTGAAAATTGGCAAAATGGGCGGCGTTCAACCGTCGTTAGACTTTGTGCGCTTGGCTCAAGCGCATGGCTTGTCGGTATGGATGGGTGGTATGTACGATACAGGTGTATCGAAGCGCCTTCACGCTGCTTTCCAAGTGCTGCCTGGTATAGACGCTCCTGGCGATATTGGCGCTACGGCGCGCTATTTTGCCACCGATGTAACCGAACCGCCCTACACCGTTGAGCGGGGCTTAATAACGCTCGGTCGCGTTGGTTACGAGAATGGTTTGGGTTGTAATCTGAACCGGCCCTCCCTCTCGTCGGTACTGGTGGAAAGTTCGGTTGTTGAACAGTAGTGTAGCGACGATGTTTAAGTCGCCTCGGTAGGGGGCGCTAAGAATCAGAATCGAAACATCCTAAAAAGAAGCAGGTCCAATGGTCTCGGTGGGGTATTATGGAGCGGTTAACCCGGCGAGGAACGGTGATACTATGAGTGCTTCTGCATCGCACCACCCCACTTCGACGACGCAGGCTTCGGCCTCCATCGCCTCAACATCCGCTATAGAACAGGATCTTTCGGTCGGCGCGAACGTCGACGGCGTGTCGGGTATTCCGCAGCCTCACGGAGGCTTGGGTATCTTCCGTTTAGTAACCACGGTTATTACTCTCATTATTGGTGGCGGTGTGTTTACGCTGGCTGGCGACCAGGCGTCGGGTGGTGCCAGCGGTGCCGCTATCCTTACGGCGTGGGGTATTTCCGGCATCGGCGTTTTGTGCCTCGTTATGACGTTCTTTGCGCTCTCACGTGTTAAGCCCGATCTTAAAGGCGGCATTTATAGCTATGCCAGCACCGGATTCGGCGATTTCTTGGGATTCAATAGTGCGTGGGGTTATTGGATTAGCGCGCTTTTGTGTACGGTGAGTTTTTCGGCGCTGCTGTTTGGGGCTTTGGCGTACTTTTTTCCTATTTTTGGCGGTGGCACTAACTTGCCATCAGTTATTGGCGCAAGTTGTCTTATTTGGTTTTATGTGTTCCTTGTTTCTCGTGGAGTTAAAGAAGTTACTGGGGTAAATGCCATCATTACCATCAGTAAGATTGTGCCAATTTTCGTGGCCATTATTGCCATCATTTTTTTGCAGAAGTTTGACCTAGGTATTTTTATGGCAAACCTTACCATGGGCGCCAATCCGAGTTTGCCTTTCTTTGACCAGGTGAGCAGCACCATGATGATTACTATCTGGGTGTTCGTGGGTATCGAGGGCGCTGTGGCCATTTCGGGACGTGCCAAGCACAGCAAGGATGTTGGCAAGGCAACTATCATCGCGTTTGTGTGTGTACTAACCATCTATCTATTGGTAAGCGTGTTGTCTATGGGGGTAATGCCGCTTTCTCAATTAGCCGAGTTGGAAAATCCGGCGTTGGCGGGTGTTATGGAGGTGGCCGTAGGGCAGTGGGGTGCCATTCTTATTAACGGTGGTGTCGTGCTTTCGTTGGTAGGGGCCATGTTGGGCTATACCGTGCTTTCTAGCGAGTCGCCTTATGAGGCGGCCGAACAAGGCGTGTTTATTAAGGCATTTGCCAAAACCAATAAAAAGGGTGCTCCCATCGTTACGCTTGTTGTTACCAATATTATTATTGAGGCGTTCCTTGTAGCCATGTTGTTCTCTGACAGTTCGTACCAGTTTTTTTACACGCTTTCGGCTGGCATGATTTTGCTTCCCTACCTGCTTTCGGCAGCCTACTTTGCCAAGCTCACGTTTACCGAGCCGGGGGCGTTCAGAGGAAAGATTGGCGGCAGCATCGTGCTGTGGCGCATCTTTGGTATCTTCGGCGTGGTGTACAGCTTTTTTCTGGCGTGGGCCTCAGGATCGGTGGGTCTTACTTTGATGTCTTTACTATACGCGCCGGGTATTCTTATGTACGTTAAGGGGAAAAAGGAACGTGGCGAACCCTATTTAGCAAGCAATGTAGACAAAATAGTGGTTATCGTTATTTTGGTGGCCGCCGTGGTATCGTTGTTCCTTCTGCTAAGCGGACAGGTTGTTATCTAGTCGTTCCTCGTCTTCCTCTCTTCGCTCATCCTTTACACTGTTTGGCAACGCATTGCGCGCGGCGGGCTTTCAAGAGCCGCCGCGTTTTGTTTAGTTTGGATGGAGCAGACGACGGAGGCTTAAGCGTGGAATTGCTGGAACAGCGCATCGTGCGCGATGGGGTAGTGAAGTCGGAAGGTGTGCTAAAGGTTGATGGATTTTTGAATCACCAGCTGGATATCGACTTGTTCAATGCGATGGGTGTGGAATTCAAACGACTGTTCGCTGATGCACCCATTACCAAAATTCTTACTATTGAGGCATCGGGTATCGGTATTGCATGTGTGGTAGCGCAGCATTTCGGTGTTCCGGTCGTATTCGCGAAAAAGGCGCAGTCCATTAATTTAGACGGCGACATGTTTACCACGCGCATAGAGTCGTTTACCCACGGGCGCGTCTATGACGTAATCGTGTCGAAGAAATTTTTGAATGCAACCGATCGCGTACTTATTATCGACGATTTCCTGGCAAACGGCTGTGCACTGAACGGTCTGATTGAACTGGTTGACGAAGCCGGTGCCACGGTAGAGGGCATTGGGATAGCTGTTGAGAAGGGTTTTCAACAAGGTGGGGACCATTTGAGGGCACGCGGCTACCGATTGGAATCGCTGGCTATTGTGGATGCTATGGACCCGGTCACGGGTGAGATAGTGTTTCGCCGATGAAAAAATTGAATCACGAGAACCTGTTCAAGCTTGATGGGGATGTGCTCCTGTTGTAGGTGATTCCTTATGGCATGCAACACATTCTTACTATGTTTGTGACAAACATTATCCTCAGTGGTTTTTGAATGATTGCGCGCGTAGGCTTCACGCAGCGCAACATTACCATTGCCGCCCTGTTGCTGGCTAGCGGCATCGGTTTCGCTTAGGTGGGCGAGCTGTTCGCAGTCTTTCCAGAACTGGTACAAAGTGTGCTTGCTCAGAACTGTGTGGCGGTGGTATTTTTGGTGGCTGTTGTGGCAAGCCCCGTAATGCCATGAGAAAAGCAGAGGGAAGTAAGGTGTCGCAAAAGTGCCAACTGGGCGTGCGGCAGAAAGTTGGACCGCTGTTAGGCGGTCCACAACCGATCGAGTGGCCTCGTAGGGGCCGCGAGGAGGGGGCTGCATGTACACGG
>JAEWYG010000182.1 GCA_023395755.1 Actinomycetes bacterium
GTGTTGGTATGTTCTGCATTTGCGTGTCGCCGATTATTTTCGGCATCGGCCAGCTTGCGAAGTTCGCGTACATCAACGCTTTCAGTAAACCCAATCATACGGTAGTTTGAGGGGTGTACCTTGAGTAGCATTGAGGTTTTTTCGCTGATGGCGCGCGTATAGTCGGCGATATGAGTTTTGTTGGTGGTACCCACCTCTACCATATGTGCCTGTGAAAGTGCCATAATGTCGGGTACACGGAACGACCCGCCAATCTCCACCAGCTCGCCGCGTGACACAATGGCTTCATGCCCAGCTGCGAATTCGCTTAGTACCATCATTACGGCGGCAGCATTGTTATTTACCGCAATAGCTGCCTCGGCTCCTGTAAGCGCACAGAGTAACCGTTCACAGTGATCGTGGCGGCTGCCGCGGGCTAGGGTGTCGGTGTCATATTCCAGCGTTGAATAGCCGCACGCCGCCTCGCAGGCGGCTTGTACAGCCTCTGGTGCTAGTGCGCTGCGGCCTAAATTTGTGTGGATAATCACACCTGAAGCATTGATTACACGCCGCAGTGACGGGCGCCCCAGTGTAAGTGCGCGCGTGTAGGCATCGTGCTCGATGTTCTGCGTGTTAAGTTGCGTAAGTGTTCCTTTCAGAATGTCTGTCCTTGCGTGGTCTACTGCCGTGCGTACCGCTTCTACAACAAGCGATCGAGGCATATGTTTAGCCAAGGCTTCGATAGAAGGAGCATGCAGCAAGTCCTCGACTTTTGGCAAGTTGCGTAGCAATTTTTTAGATACCGTTGGGGACATGGTGCAGGGGCCTTTCTGTGAGGGGAGAGGCAGTTTTGTAGGAGCACGTGCTGCTCGAATAAAGGACGTTGTTTAGCATTATAGCAGTGAGCAAGGGCGGGCTGTCTTCCTTGGAGGGGAACGTGCAGGAAAGGCGCCCGACGAACGAGTGACAATCACCCGGCAATCAAGCGATGATTAGCGATGACCGCCCGATGACCGCCTATCTTTTGTCCTAGCCGATCACCTGACGTCGCGTGGATGATGTTTCAGATAGCCTAAATGGCCATGTTAAACTGAATGGGTCTCGTCAAAAAAGAATTGCTTCTGCGGCATTTTTCTTACGTTTGGAGAGTTGATGAGATACTTAAACCTGTTCTTGAGGCTTCGAGCAAGCCTGTGGCTTATTTTCTGCATGCGGCCGCTTTTTCTGCATGGCCATTGAAGGCGTGCTTTGGCATGCTATTTGTTTGGCCGTAGCTCACGTTACCTGATACTTCGAGCTCATCGGGCGTTTTCGTCCGATAGGAGGCATGATGACCGACTACCGTGCAATGTGGGAAAAACTAGATATGAACCTAGAGATCCACGATCAATTATGTGCCGTGCTACCCGAGGCGTTTGGTGATGTATATCTGAGCCAAGAGATGCGTCCCGAGAATATGGCATTCTATGATTTTGTGGTATCAGAGATTCATGGAATTCGTCCCGCCGAACTTATCGAGCTGCAAAGCCAGGGCGGTAAAGTGTTTGGTACGTTTTGTGTGTTCGTTCCCGATGAGGTAGTTATTGCGTGCGGTGGTGCTGTTACGGGGTTGTGTGGTGGATCGCAGTTTTGGGTACCCGAAGGCGAGAAGGTACTGCCAAGCGATGTGTGCCCACTTATTAAGGCGTCGCTCGGTGCTCACTTTGGTAAAACCTGCCCCTACTTTAGCGTGGCTGATATGTACGTGGGAGAAACGACGTGCGACGGTAAGAAGAAAGCCTATGAAATACTTGGTGCCGATAAGCGCACCTATGTGATGGATGTTCCACAGATGAAGCGTCAAAAGGATATCGACGCATGGACGGGCGAAATTGCCGATTTTGCCTCCGAGGTAGAAGAGGTGACGGGGCGGGCACTTACCGTCGAAAACCTCGATGCTGCTATTAAATTGGTAAATGAGAAGCGTCGTGCGCTTGCGCGTGTGTTTGAGGCGCGTAAGGCAACAAATTGCATTCCGCTTAGCGGAAAAGACGCCCTTCTTATGATGCAGATTGCATTCTTTGACGATCCGGCCCGCTGTGCCGAGAAGGCGAATGTACTGGCGGATGAGTTGGAGCGGCGCGTAAAAGAGGGCGTAAGTGTGTTTCCGGCGGGAACGAAGCGCTTGTTAGTAACGGGGACACCGCTGGCTATTCCCAACTGGAAGCTGCACCATATTGTTGAGACGAGCGGTGCAGCTATTGTGTGTGAGGAGATGTGTACGGGCACGCGTTACTTTGAAAATTTAGTCGACGAACATGCGTCGACGTTGGAAGATCAGTTTGCAGCCTTATCTGAACGCTACATGAAGAACAACTGCGCCTGCTTCACGCCTAATCCGGGACGCGTGGAAGATGTGGTGCGCATGGCGCGCGAATACCAAGTGGATGGCGTAATCGATGCCAACTTGAAGTTCTGTACGCTCTACAATGTTGAGAAGTCTGCTGTGGCTGAAGCTTTGGAAGCTGAAGGTATTCCAGTGTTGGCTCTGGAGACAGACTATGTAGATAACGATGCCGAACAGCTACGTACACGCATTGGGGCATTCATCGAGATGTTGGGCTAGAGTAAATGGGCGCGGACGAAGAGCATAGAGTAAACCGAGCGTTTGGTAAAGACCAAGGGCATGATGAGGACTGCTACGTGCTTTTTCCTGGCCATACTGATGGCTGGCTGTTGTTCGACGCGCTGAAGGCTGGTGGAGTGGGTGCGCGTATTGCTCCCACTCCGCGCGTAGCGCGTGCAACTTGCGGCATGAGTTTGCTAATTTCATGCGATGACTGCACGTACGTTAAGGAGGCTGCTAGCGCGTGTGGTGCGTCCGTAGAGCGTATCGTGCGTATTCCGCGTCAGAGACAACCACATCGCGACCGGTATTGCTAAGGTCATTCTCTTGTGTGGCTTTGGGCAAGTGCGATATTGCCATAAAACGTGAAAGGAACTGCATGTATTTCATTGGAGTAGATGTGGGATCGACAGCCACCAAGGCAGCAGTGGTAGATGATGTAGGCGCGCTGGTTAAAACTCTTTTGTGTCCAACGGGGTTCAGTAGCGTAGAAGCAGCTGAGCGTATGCGCCTTCTGTTGGCAGAGCAAGGGTTTGTCGTCGAAGATTATTCCTGTGTGGCGACGGGCTATGGGCGCATCGCGGTTCCCTATGCGCAAAACGTGGTCACGGAGATTACTTGTCACGGACGTGGGGCGGCTCACCTGTTCGGTGGTGATGGTACCGTGATTGATGTGGGAGGTCAGGACACCAAGGTTATCGTTCTTGGTGGAGGTGTCGTAAAGAAATTCGTGATGAACGACAAATGCTCGGCTGGTACCGGGCGCTTTCTGGAAATCATGGCTGATCGTCTTGGCGTGAGTCAAGTTGAGCTTTCTCGCTTGGCGTGTGAGGGTGAGCCTACGGCTATTTCCAGTATGTGCACCGTGTTTGCGGAATCCGAGGTTATCTCACTAGTAGGGCGGGGTGAGGCTAGAGAAAACATTGCTAACGGAGTGATCGAATCGGTGGTGTCGCGCGTGGCTGTGCTGGCCTCTTCGTTAATGAGTGGCGAGTGCTTTCTTACGGGAGGCCTTTGTGAGAATAACTATCTGGTAGATCGCCTGGGTAAACAGCTAGGTTGCTCGGTGCGTACAGCGTCGAAGGCACGCTATGCCGGTGCTCTAGGTGCCGCCCTTTTCGCGCGTGCTGGGTAACTTTCGATAAGATGAGATAACCTATATCTGCTATCGTGGTGAAGGATAAAAGAAAGGAAGCCTAATGCCATGATTTATTTCGATAATGCGGCAACCACACGAGCTAAGCCACCGGAGGTGGCGGAGGCCGTTTGTGCTGCGCTCGGTTCATTTGGGGGTGTGGGACGCGGCGTGCATGAGGCATCGCTTGATGCTGGTATGGCGGTGTATGGGGCCCGTGCTAAGATTGCTCATTTGTTAGAGGCGCCGTCGGCTGCACGCGTGTCGTTTGGACCGAATGCGACTGCGGCGCTTAATGCGGCGATCGCAGGCCTTCTACCCAATCGTGGTTGCGCGGTAACAACGGCGGCATCACACAACTCGGTACTGCGACCTTTGTTCAAGGCGCGCGATGAGCGGGAATGTGAGGTGCGCGTTGCTGCGATACGCTCCGATGCTTCATTGGACTTCGATTCCTATGCGCGCCTGCTCGATGGTGCGCAGGTGGTTGTGGCAACCCATGCATCGAACCTTACGGGCGATGTGTACGATGTGGCCCGCATGGCCTCATTGGCGCACGATGCCGGAGCCTTATTTGTGCTTGATGCAGCTCAGAGTGCAGGTGCATTGCCTGTTTCCATGGTTGGGCTGGGAGTTGATGTGGTGTGCTTTACTGGTCACAAAAGCTTGTATGGTCCACAAGGCACCGGAGGGCTTTGTGTGGCTGAGTGCCTCGATATACCTCCACTTTTGGAAGGGGGGTCGGGAACCCATAGCTTTGACGAGCGCCACCCGCGTTTTATGCCTGAAAGTTTAGAGGCAGGCACGCTGAATGCGCACGGTTTGGCGGGGCTTGCGGCAGGCGTGGCTTTTGTGGAACGCGCGGGCACGGATGTTATTGCTAATCGTATTAGTCAAATTACTGAGCGTTTTGAAGCGGGGATTAAGGATATTCCGAAGGTGCGCGTATTGGGTGGCCACGGAGGTGTCGACCGTTGCGGCATCGTAGCTGTAGATGTTGCCGATCTTGATTCAGCGGTGGTTGCCGACGTGCTTTCGATAGAGTATGGCATCTGTACGCGGGCAGGTGCGCATTGTGCTCCGCTTATGCATTGTGCCCTCGGTACGGAGGAGCGTGGTGCGGTAAGATTTAGTTTTTCATATTTCACCACCAATGAAGAGATTGAAGCGGGTGTCGATGCGTTTCGTGCGACAATTGCCGCGTTGCAGCAACCCTGAGTGGAGAGGTGATACTAAAGTGTGCAGCGCTTCGGTTATGAGTTAGGAAAAGCATGCGTCATCTGGGAAGAATGGGGGCCGTGTGCCCCTTACGAAAGGAAGCGTACATGGAGATTATCGACGCATTTGGCATGCAGTGTCCGAAGCCCCTCGTGTTGGCGAAGAAACAGATTGACGGTGGCGTGCGCGAATTGGCGGTACGGGTTGACAACGAGACGGCGGTAAAGAACCTTACGCGCTTGGGTCAAAAGACAGGGTTGACGGTGTCTATCGATGAGATTGAGGGAGGCTGTTTGGTCTCGTTTTGCGAGGAGAGCGATAAAGAGACTATAGTATTTGAAGTAACCACTGCAGGAAGTAAGTATGCCACTTGCTCGACGGATGGCGGGTGTGGTTATGCGGTGTTTATAAGCCGCGACACCGTGGGGGATGGCGATGCCACGCTGGGGCGCAGCCTTATGAAGATGGCTTTATACACACTTTCCGAAGCGGGTGACCCTCCAACAACCCTCTTGTTTATGAATGCGGGAGTAACCTTGCTTACTGGTGAGGAACCTCAGATTGTGGAAAGCGTGCAGACGTTGATGGAGCAGGGAACCGAAGTGCTGGTCTGCGGCGCATGCCTTGATTTTTATGGTTTAAAAGACCATCTTGCTGTGGGTGAGGTGTCTAACATGTATGACATACTTGAACGTATGCGCGAAGTAGCGAAGGTTATAACACTGTGAGTGAAGGCTCGTACGTGATTGCGTTCGATTCTACGCATGCCGCTTTGTCTGCCGCAAGCGCACTGGAAGCGCGTGGTGCTCGTATGATGCCCACGCCTCGGGCCATCAGCGCTGGTTGTGGCATGTCTTTGCGGTTCGATGTTGCTACCGACGATGCCGCGCATGCTTTTGTGGAACCCGTTTCTGACGCTTGCGGGCATGCTACGCTTTACGTTCAAGAAGGGCAGACCTATCGTTTGGTGACACCGTTATAGCTGGCTTAAAGGGTTGCGGCCCCTTTTCTTTGTTGACACCGCCGCGTGGTCCTTGGGGTTTGTGCGGCGGTGTCTTTTGTTATGCGAAGGTGATGGAGCCAGCTTCTCCCTTGACGAAACGTCCGATAAGGGCGGGCTTGCGGCCGGTGTGGGCCTCGAAGGCTCGTTCGAAATCTTTGGTTGCCTCCGGAGGGACGGCGGCTAGGAGGCCGCCCGAGGTTTGGGGGTCACAAACGATAGCTAATCGGTTGTCGTACTCTTCATCGTCAAGTAACCCTTGCTCCACATACTGAGAAGCCAAATCCATGATGGAAAAAGCCCGGTTTGGACGACAATAGGCGCAGGCGTATTCCCATACGCCCTCAAACAAAGGCAATGTTTCGAAGTTGATTTCGGCTGCACATCCACTGGCGGATAACATTTCGTGCAGGTGTCCAGCAAGGCCAAAGCCCGTCACATCGGTAACAGCATGCATGCCTGCCTCTTCAAGTGCGGCAGCACCTGCGGCGTTCAGCTCCATCATCGACTCGATTGCGGGTCTCAGCCCTGCATCACCCACGAGATCGCAGGCGCGTGCAGCCACCATGATGCCGGTACCGAGCGGTTTGGTTAGATAGAGGGAATCGCCGGGTAGTGCTCCAGCGTTGCGACCGATACGGTGAGGGTTTACGGTACCGAATACGGCTAAGCCGTATTTCGGTTCTGGATCATCAATGGTATGACCTCCCGCCACGAAGGCGCCCGCTTCGCGTACGGCATCGGCACCTCCCCGTAGGATGTCTGCCGCAACTCCTGCACCTAGCTCGCAATCAAGAGCGAGCAGGTTTAGCGCAATGTGGGGTTTAGCTCCCATGGCGAATACGTCAGAAAGGGCGTTTGCTGCTGCGATACGTCCAAATTCATAGGGATCGTCTACGATAGGCGTGAAAAAATCTATCGTAAGAACGGCTGCGGTATCGTTGGAGAGTTTCCATACGGCTGCGTCATCGCTGGTCTCGAATCCCAGAAGCAAACGTGAGGCATCCGGCATGGGCTCGGATGTGTTGTCCCTTACGCTTGAAGATAGCGCCAGAGTGCGCAATATGTCGTCAAGGTCTCCCGGACCCCATTTGGCTGCTCAACCACCTTTTGATGTGAGCTTGGTTAGCTTAATGCGCTCAATCTCTTCCATGCTTCACTCTCTTTCGGCTGCGTCTTGTGTTGCGTTAGTACTTGATGCTATTTTCCGGAGTCAAGTATAGCAGGGTGGTTTCAACTCTGGTGGGATGTGAATTAATAGGTTGCCTCTGCCTACGTATTGTTGGGTAGTCGAAGAAGGCGGCGTGTCGCTTCGCCGTTGATTTCCATGGTTCCAAACAGAGAAGTAGGAAAAGTGAGAACACGCGGCCGCTTACCGAGGAAAGCGGCCGCACTTATTTTGTCGTCGGTCGTTTCAACAGGCCGCTCATCTGGGAAAATATACCGTTCATCTCACGTTTTCTTAAAGAAAGACCGTTCGCCGAATCATGTGTGAGGGGTCTGTCTTTGCGAGGGCGAATGCCTTGTGTTGCGCATGGTAGCATCAATTTGGTCAGCCGGAAAGCGCGCCGGACGACCTTATAACGTTTTCAGGGTCGTTGACGGGCTGGGCGTTTTCTCTTGTTTTCGAGCGCTTGAGCTTCGATTGCGATCCGCAAGCACGAGGTAATCAGACGAGTTGAAAAGAAGGAAAGGAGATCGAGGACATGAACCTGTCACGTAGGGGCTTTTTTAAAGCCACCGGTGCCGCTCTTGCCGCTTCTATGGCATTCGAGTTATCCTCCCAGTCGGTCGCCCTTGCGGTTGAACCTGATGTCGGCTGGAAGCTGGTGAACACCGAGGAGTATACGAATATCTGTTGTTACTGTTCGGGTGGGTGTGGCGTCATCTGTTCGGCACGCGATGGTGAGCTCGTGAATATTGAGGGCGACCCCGACCATCCCATTAATCAAGGTGGGTTGTGTCCTAAAGGCGCAACTATGTTTCAGCTGCGTAATGTGGTCGACCCGGCTACGCGCGAGATTATTAAGAACCCAAACCGGAAGACCAAACCCTTGGTTCGTCGTCCTGGTGCCGCTGAATGGCAAGACATTACCTGGGATGATGCGGTTGCCGAGATAGCACGTTGGGTTAAAGATACGCGTGATGCCACGTTTGAGACGGTGAAAAATGGCATCACGGTGAATCGTTGCCATGGTATTGCCAGTCTTGGTGGTAGTCAGCAGAACTCTGAGGAAGAATACCTCATCAATAAGATGATGCGTTCGCTTGGGGTGATAGCCATCGACAACCAGGCTCGTGTTTGACACAGCCCCACGGTTGCCGGTCTGGCAGCAACATTCGGTCGCGGTTCGATGACGAACCATTACTGCGATCTTAAGAACGCCGATGTTCTTTTGACGATTGGTTCAAATAACGTAGAGAATCATCCCGTTTCTTCGAAATGGATTCAGCGTGCACTCGACAAAGGTGCCACATGGATCGTCGTTGACCCTCGCTATACCCGTTCTGCCGAGATGGCCGATATTTACTGCCCAATACGTTCGGGTACCGATATAGCCTTCTACGGTGGTATGTTTAATTACATTCTGGAAAATAACCTTTGGCAGCATGAATATGTACTGAACTACACGAATGCATCGTTCTTGCTGGATGAGCAGTATTCCTTCGATGTTAATGAGGGAATCTTCTCTGGATTTGATGAGGATACAGCAAGCTATAACAATCATACCTGGCATTATCAAGTTGAATCGACGAGTGTTTGGGATACTGCCGAAGGTGGGGCTTATGCCTGGGCTTCTGCGTCGGGTGTTCCTGCGTTCACGCCTCCGGTTAAGGAGACGCCGAAGCGCGACATGACGTTGCAGGACCCCTTGTGCGTGTTTCAGCAGATGAAAAAACACTATGCGCGCTACGATCTGGATACCGTATCCAGTGTGTGCGGTATGGATAAAGCTCTGCTTGAGAAGGTGTACGCCGTTTATGCATCTACCGGTGATCCAAGCAAGTCGGGTACTATTCTGTATGCACTGGGACAAACGCAGCATCATTATGGTGCTCAGAACTGCCGTTCCATGGGCATTTTGCAGCTACTGCTGGGTAATGTGGGTGTTGCTGGCGGTGGTGTGAACGCGTTGCGCGGTGAGCCGAACGTACAGGGTGCTACCGATATGGGTATGCTTGTGGCAAACCAGCCTGGGTATCTAAATTGGCCTACCGAGTACGGCACGCCCTCTCTGCGTAAGTGGTTGGAAAAGGAAACATATTCGGACGGTTATTACACCAATAAACCGAAGTTCATTGTTTCGGCGCTTAAGGAATGGTTTGGCGAAACGGCTACGGTAGAGAATGACTATGGCTACGATTGGTGGCCGAAAGTGCCGAAGAGTCCGGACTACTCCATTATTGGTTCGTTTGAACTGATGAGTAAAGGCCTCATTAAGGGCTACTTTAACTGGGGAATGAACCCCTGTCATTCTGCTCCGAATGCGAGTAATGTGCGGCGTGCTATGGCGAACCTCGACTGGCTTGTGGTGGCCGACTGGGTTGAGACAGAATCTTCATGTTTCTGGAAAGCGCCCGACATGAACCCGGCAGAGGTGGATACTACGGTGTACTTCTTGCCTGCTGCCTTGATTTATGAGAAGTCGGGTACCATCCTCAATTCAGGTCGTTGGCTTCAGTGGCGCTACCAGGCGGTTGAACCGTGGGATGAAGCTAAGCCCGACTATGAAATCTGTGATGTATTGTGGACTGCTATTGTTGATTTGTATCGCAAGGAAGGCGGCGTCGCCCCCGAACCTATTCTGAATACGAAGTGGGACTACTACGTGGACGGTAAGATCGACCCGCGTCCTGTAGCGTGGGCCTTGAACGGTTACAACGTGAAGGACTCCAGCTTCGATAAGGCGGAGGTTGACCTACTTACCACGTTCGCCAACCTGAAGGCCGACGGTACGACGGCGTGCGGCATGTGGATATATACCGGCTTCTGGGCTAATAAGCAAGCTGCGCTCGATCCGGCCGAGCAGGCTATCGGTGGCCGCAACGCGCAAGATCCTTCGGGATTGGGCTTACATCAGAAGTGGGCGTACGCGTGGCCGCTGAACCGCCGCATTATCTACAACCGCGGTTCGGCCGACCTTCAAGGAAAGCCCTGGAACCCCGATAAGAAACTTGTCGAATGGACGGGTGAAAAATGGGACCAGGTGGATGTGGCCGACTTTGTGGCCGCATCAAATGGTGTGCCGGTACCTCCCAACAATAAGGCATTCTTTATGTTGTGGGAGCAGGGTGCTCGTTTGGAGAGCTATAGCATGGGTGATGGCCCCTTCCCTGAGCATTATGAACCCTTCGAGTCTCCTGCCGACAATCAGCTCAATGGGTTACAGAATTCTCCGTGCATTCGCTTTGCGGAGTTCGATTCCGTGAAGCGTGGCGATCGTAAGCAGTACCCTATTGCGGTAACCACGTATTCAGTTACCGAGCACTGGCAAACGGGCGGTCAGACCCGTACGTGTCCAGCGCTTAACGAGGCCATGCCCGAACAGTTCGTTGAGGTGTCGCTTGAGTTGGCAAAGGAGAAGGGTATCGAGAACGGTGAGCGTATTCGCGTGTTTAATAATCGCGGATCGGTTGAGATCATGGCTCTCGTTACTCCGCGTTTTAAGCCCTTTACGGTAAATGGCGAGACTGTGCATCAGGTGGGCATGACTCATCACTTTGGCTGGGCGGGCGATTTTGCTACCGGAGATATCGTTAACGATCTACCGC